>JAFMBV010000203.1 GCA_017858255.1 Bacteriovoracaceae bacterium | reverse complement strand
TTTGGCTCCGTCTTTTAAAAACTTCTCAGCGTGCTTCTTTTTAAATTCGTAATCGTGCTCATCTGTCTGAGGACCAAATCGAATTTCTTTAACAGTTACCTTAGTCGCTTTCGCTTTTAAAACTTTTTCGCGTTTCTTTTGTTCGTATAGAAACTTCTTGTAATCAATAATTTTACAAACTGGAGGTACCGCTTTAGGCGATATCTCTACCAAGTCCAACTCTAACTCCTCCGCCAAAGATCTGGCTTGGGCTATAGTATATACTCCAACTTCTACATTATCTCCTACTAAACGTACTTCATCTACAAATTTAATCTTATGATTAATTCTATGTAGATCTTCTTTGATTACTCTTAAAGGTCTTCTTGGTTTATTTCTACGTATTGCTATGGCTAAAAATTTTAAATTATTACTTAAATGGTTTTACTGTTTTTTCTATTTCTGCTTGAATATAAGAGATAAACTCTTCTATTTTAAATGTTCCTAGGTCCCCTTCTCCATGTTTTCTTACTGAAACTGTTCCTTCTGCTTCCTCTTTTTCTCCTACAATAATCATGTAAGGAATCTTGCTCACTTCTGCATCTCGTATCTTTCTCCCAGTTTTCTCACTTCTATCATCTACGAGGGCGCGAATTTCGGAATTTTCTAGCAATTCTAAAACTTTTTCTGAATATTTCTGATATTTATCACTGATAGGCAATAAGATAACTTGATCTGGGGTTAACCAAAGCGGGAAATTTCCTGCTGTATGTTCTAGTAGCACTGCAATAAATCGTTCCATAGATCCAAAAGGGGCTCTATGTATCATGACAGGTCTGTGCATTTGATTGTCGGCACCTTTATAGGTTAAATCAAAACGTTTTGGTAAATTGTAGTCTACCTGGATGGTTCCAAGCTGCCAACTTCTGCCCAAAGCGTCTTTTACCATAAAGTCTAATTTAGGCCCGTAAAAGGCAGCTTCTCCTTGCTCAATAACAAAATCTAAACCTTTGTCTGTTGCAGCATTGATAATGGCTTGCTCTGCCAGTTCCCATGTGTCAACATCACCAATATACTTATCTAAGTTGTCCATGTCTCTTACAGATACTTGAGCGGTAAAATTCTCAAAACCTAAAGAGCCAAATACATACAAGACCAAATCAATAACCTCTTTGAATTCTTGATCTAATTGTTCTGGGGTACAAAAGATATGTGCATCATCCTGTGTAAAACCTCGAACCCGTGTTAATCCGTGAAGTTCTCCACTTTGTTCATAACGATATACCGTACCAAATTCTGCAAAACGTTTTGGCAAGTCTTTATACGAATGTGGTTTAAAGTTATATACCTCACAATGATGAGGGCAGTTCATGGGTTTTAATAAAAATTCTTCGTCCATTTTAGGAGTTTTGATGGCTTGAAAGCTATCTGCTCCATATTTTTCATAATGTCCAGAAGTAATGTATAATTCTTTTTGTCCGATATGTGGTGTCATCACCATTTCATAACCGGCTTTCTTTTGTGCTTTCTTTAAAAAATCTTCCAAACGACCTCTTAAAGCAGCTCCTTTTGGCAACCATAAAGGAAGACCGGCACCTACTTTTTGTGAAAAAGTAAAGAGTTCCATCTCTTTCCCTAATTTTCGATGATCTCGTTTTTTAGCCTCTTCTAAGAGTTCTAAGTATTCAGTAAGCATTTTCTGCTTCGGAAATGAAATACCATAAATTCTTGTAAGCTGATTGTTTTTCTCATCTCCTCTCCAGTAAGCACCTGCAACATTCATCACTTTTACAGCTTTAATGATGCCCGTGTCTGGAATATGTCCTCCGCGGCATAAATCGGTAAAATCACTATGATCACAAAAAGTGATCTCCCCATCAGTTAGGTTCTCGATCAATTCTACCTTATAAGGGTTCTCTTCATTCTTATAATAAGCCAAAGCATCTGCTTTAGAAACCGCACGAAGTTTAAACTCATGCTTGCCTCTTGCCAGTTCTAAGAATTTTTGTTCAATCTGACCAAAGTCTTTTTCAGAAATAACATCTTCACCTAAATCGATATCATAATAAAAGCCATTAGCAATGGCAGGACCAATGGTTAATTTTGCATTGGGATGAAATTCTAAGATTGCTTGTGCTAAGACGTGTGCAGATGAATGCCAAAAAGCTTTTTTCCCAGCCTCGTCATTAAACGTATATAAGATTAAGTTACCGTCCGTGGTTAAAGGCGTAGAGGTTTCAACTGTGGTACCATTAAAGCTTGCAGAAATGACATTTCTAGCAAAGCCTTCGCTTATACTTTTAGCAACCTCCATTGGAGTGCTGCCTGGGTTGAAATCTCTGACGCTTCCGTCAGGTAATGTAATATGAATCATGCTCCTGTTTTTTGTAAAGTGCAAAGATATTATAAAAGCCGATTTCCTACAATATATATATGTAAAGATATTTATGTTGTTTACAAGTTCTATTTGGCGCGCTAAGAGGAGTAGCGAAAGAGGGGTGTGTTAGCTTGTTTTTTAGTGAAAACTGAACCAAAGAATAAGAAATGAAATTTTTTTTCACTGCTAAGTAGTTTGTGATTAGGCGATTAAATGTTTGTGTAAAAAAAAGGTTAAGAAAAGGGTTGTGGGAATGGAAATGGGGTGTATA
>JAFMBV010000015.1 GCA_017858255.1 Bacteriovoracaceae bacterium | reverse complement strand
CGAAAAACCGGGTGCCCATCGTCACTAGGTCTCATGGGCATTTCAATGTAGGGAGCATTGGTATCAAAGGGACCACCATTAAAAATAATTCTTTCATTAAGCCAGTTTATGCGATCGAGGTCGACTCTATTTTCGCTGATAACTTGAACATAGTTTCCTGGAATAAAGCCAAGAGAGCTAAGTGAGTAGTGGTACTTACCTTTGAGGTGATCTTCCAAGAGAAAGGTAAAAGTCTTGGTGTTTTTTAACGCTTCGACAAAAGCCTCATTATTATCGATATCGCTAATGAGTTGAGCCTTCTCTTTAATGAGAGGGTACATAGTACTAAAAAGAGTGTCTGTTTTAATATCACTGTGTTCAGTTAGACTGCGTAAAATATTAAGCAAGGCCTGCTTGTTTGAGGTTTGAGGGTTATCAATAGCATCCCTAAGAACCAGTAGTTTATTGGTTAAAAGGTAACTTAATATATCCGCAAGCTTTTCTTTTGATGGCTCTATATAGCGATAGAAGGTAACTGCCTTTAAAAAATGATCAGGAAGAAAGGGATCAAGGGACTTAATGAGATTATTCGCCTCTTTTTGATTTTTCATTTCCAGGGCTTGAATTCTCTTTTTAAAGAGATCAATGCGTTTAATATCTTCTACCTCATAAATATCTGAATAAACTTTTAAGTACAGGTCTTGTGTAAGAATTCTATCATTGATGGGGTACTCTCGTGCCTGAACAAAACTCATAGCGAATATGGCGAGAAGGAGGATCTTCATTTCCTACCTCCAAACTTTGAGTGAATATCTCCGAGATGAAAACTTTTTATTAAAGCAAGACCGTGTTCATGGAGGAGTTTATTAAAGACCTTGTGCTGAGCTGATCCCAAATGGGGACCACTTAGATCTGATTTCTTAAAAACGGTTTTCATTTTTGACTTATTACTAAATTGGCCTGTTTTAAAATCAAAAACGAGCTTTTCTAATTGACTGACAAAGATGTACTCGCTGTCATGGTATTTTAAAACCCCATGTAGATTAAGTTCACTTGTCTCTATGACATCATCCTTATAAGCATGAAGTTTTCCAATAAGGCTAGAGGTGTGAAAGTTATCAGGTAATACTTTACCAAAGTGCAGCTCGACTCTATCAAGTCTAGGTGTTTGATTTTCAAGATCAAACTCTTTATAGAGATCAATCGTCACAAAATTTTCACTCTTTTCGTGTTTATTACGCTTTTGCAGAGATTTGAAATGAACCATATTCAAGCGAAAGTTATCATCCACTATGTAGGGCTCATTATTCGCTAACTCAGGAGCACGGTAATAACGACGAATTCGGATAAAACCCTTTACTCGCTCTTTGTTTGGGGCAGGTGAGTTTGCTTGAGAGTCTGAATCGAGAACTCTAAACCAAATAGTAATCTGACCGCCTTTGTATTGATAAGTTTCGGTAGAGGCAGGTACTGGAGTTTCAAGGATTTTTTGATGGAAGAGAGATTCTTTAATTTTTAACTTTTTGGCCAGGCGATCAGTATGAGTCCAGTTGACGAGTTGATTACTTGAGAGCTCTTCATCAAAACTAAACTCAGGGTTCATTCTAGGTGTGAAATTGAGGTCAATTTGAAAGGTTCCATCAACTATCTTGTGGGCCTTAATATTCTTGATAAAGTTCTTCGTTAATTCTTGAATGAGGTTTTCTTTTATAAGTGATACGAGACCCTTGTCGTGTGCTTCAACCCCTTCTTCTGATGTTGCCGTATTCTTTTGAATGAGTGTGGTCTTTATCGAATTGCGAAGAGACAAGTTGAGCTTTTCTTTTAATCTTTCATCGAGGAGTTCTTTGTTTTTGTTCGTTCTAAAATTTAAACTCAAATCGTAAGTTAGATACTTCTGATAAGTTTCATAGCTAAAGAAGTCTCTATAAACTTCGAGACTGTCTGGATCAAAATCTAGAATTGCACTTGGACGGCGGTTAATGCCATCTTGAATATTTTCACTTTGATTGGCCCAAAAAGAAACATGCTGGGTTTGTTGATACTTTTGATAGGAGGCATGAGAGGCGACAAGAAGCCACAGCACCGCAAAAGTTAAATTAAACGATTTATTTTTATTTTTTGTTTCCAAGCCAGTCTTTTCCCTCAGGAAGCTTATCGGCTAAAGGCCCCAAAAAATGAGGATAAGGATGGAAGGTTTGTTCGTGATTTTAATGAGTTAAGATAGTTTAATGCCTCTTAATTTTCAGGACAGAAATGGCGTCAGCTTCCTTCATCCAGGTCACCTCTATGTTACCGATTTGATGAATGAAGGTACGCTCTTCATCCTTAGTATAGGCAGGGCGCGGGTCCCAACATAGAGTTTCTTCAAGTACCTGTTTTTCTTCTGGCATAAGAACTTTAAGGTCTTCTTCTTTGAGTTTTGAAAAATCGACACCAATGGGCTTAAGGCCTGGTGTTTTATCAACCCAGCCATTATTAGCACTATCAATGGCGTCCCACATCGGAAGATAGGGTTTTATATCGATGAGTGGCGTCCCATCTAATATGTCGAGACCACTAATTTCGAGAGAGAAATCCTCATTGATTTTATCAAGTTTTACAAGCGAGAGGCCAATAGGATTGGGGCGATGAGGGGAGCGAGTTGCGAAGAAGCCAACCTTTTTCTTACCACCCAATCGAGGTGGCTTAATTGTCTCTCTCCATGAATCACTTTTATGGCACCAATAAAGAAGCCAAAGGTGACTAAAAGTTTCGAGCTCCCTTAAGGTATCTTCCCGCGCGTAAGTACTTTCAAGGATGATCTTTCCTTTCACGCTTGGGCAAAGTAGTGGCTGGCGAGGAATTCCAAGTTTTTGTTTAAAGGGACTATGGATGGTGCCAATAGCTTGAATGTCCACCTCTAGTTTTCTTCCTCTTCGTCACTGTCTAGATCGCTATCTGGATCATCATCTAGGTCATCATGAAACTCTAAGTACTCTTCCATATAGGAGAGTTTTGTAATGTCAGTAACTCGATCCACATAGAGAACACCATCAAGATGATCAAGCTCGTGTTGAAAAACTGTGGCACCAAAGCCAGAGACTTCCATTACTTGGGCCTCACCTTCAAGGTCTGTAAACTCAACTTTAATTTTTGAAGGTCTCTCAACATAACCTCTTAGACCTGGGACACTTAGGCAGCCTTCCCAAAATCCACTAGGGGTTTCATCTATAACTGTGACCTTTGGGTTAATGACCACAAGGATATCAAAGTCGTCATCTTCTTCTTCTTCTGATTCTGGAGTATCTGGATAGCGGGGGTTATCTTTTGGAACACCTACAATGGCAACTTGTTTACTGATCCCTATCTGGGGGGCCGCAATACCTATGCCTTCCTCTTTTTCCATGGTTTCAAACATATCTTGGATGAGGGTTCTAAATTCGCGCGATTGGATCTCTTCTAATGGAATAGGGTCAGCTTTGACTCTTAGAGTCGGGTGCCCCATCTTTAACACTTCGCGAACGGCCATAAGTCTTCCTTTTTTATGAATTTCCTTATCCTATCCATACCCGATAGAATAAATTTCGGCCACTCACAGGAGTTGTTATGAAAGTTTTATTTGTTTGCCTGGGTAATATCTGTCGCTCTCCTGCTGCTGAGGGAGTTTTTCTTCATTTGCTGCAGCAAAAGGGTCTAACCGATAGTTTTCAGGTGGACTCCGCTGGCACTAGTTCAATCCATAATGGGGAGAGGGCCGATGAACGTATGCGAGAACATGCCCTGAAAAGAGGGATAGAGCTTCCTTCGCGCGCCCGTCAATTTGTGAGTAAGGATTTTGAGAGATTTGATCATATTGTTGTGATGGATGACTCAAACTTTGAGAATTGTAAAAAACTGGTTATGCATGTTGAGGATATTGGGAAGATTATTAAAATGGCCGCTTTTTGTCCCGAGTCTGGGCAGAGTGAAGTTCCCGATCCTTATTATGGTGGGGCCGCCGGTTTTGAAAAAGTAATGGATATGGTGACCGAGGGTGCTGAGAACCTCTTGAAGAAGTGGGGATATTAAAGGGTGAGCAAGAATTATATTACCCCAGGTGGATTTAAGAAGCTTCAGGATGAATATGATTTTTTAAAGAAACAAGAGCGGCCTCGTATCACTCGTCTGGTGGCGTGGGCAGCATCTCTTGGGGATCGCTCGGAGAATGCTGATTATATTTATGGGAAAAAGAGATTACGAGAAATCGATCGTAGAATGCGTTTCTTAAGTAAGCGCATTAATGAGGCCGAGGTGATTGATCCTCAAAAGCTTGAAAATAGTAAAGTTCAATTTGGTGCAACAGTCATATTAGAAGATGATGCTGGTAATGAGCGAAAAGTTTCGATTGTTGGAGTTGATGAAACTGCCGCTCGGCTTGGGCGAGTGAGCTGGCAATCACCTCTTGGAAAAGCGCTCTTGGGTAAAGAAGTTGGCGACGTGATTGAGGTTCGAGCCCCCGGGGGCCTTACAGAGTATGAGCTCAAAGAATTTAAGTATTTGGAAATTTTGATAGAGGAGTTTCAATATGATGGTCCAGGTGAAAGTCAGTCTAGGTGAGCTTGTTGATAAGCTCAGCATTCTTGAAATTAAAAAAGTTAAAATTCAAGATGAAGAAAAACAACAGCACATTGAAAAGGAGAGGCTTGCCCTGCTTGAGACTCTCAATAATTTAGCCCTAGAAGGAATCTCGACTTTTTTGGAACAGCTAAGACATATCAACCTTGAGCTTTGGGAAATTGAAGATAAGATTCGTGAAAAAGAGCGTGCTAAGGAGTTTGACAGTGAATTTGTGGAGCTCGCGCGCTCAGTCTACATAACCAACGATAAGCGCTTTGAAGTCAAATCCTTGTGTAATGGCCATTTTGGAAGTGAACTTAGAGAAGTTAAATCCTATGAGAAGTATGATTAACTCTGCAAGGTTTCTCCTTTTCAATATTCCGATGAAGTTGCTATGATATCCCATCTTTAGAGTTATTTAGGAGTGCATTATGGCCAGAGGGACTAGCGAAATTCCCGTAGTATTGAAGTATGAGCTTTATGAATCATCCGTGCAAAATCACATGGCCGATATTGAGTTCATTGAAGAGGAATTTAAGACCTTGAGAGGTCGAAAGCCTCGTACTCTTAGAGAAGACTTTGGTGGTACAGGCGCCATGGCCTGTGACTGGGTAAAGCAGCATAAAGATAATTTGTCTTGGGCGGTTGATCTCGATCCTGAGCCAATTAAATATGGTAAGGAAAATCACTACACCCGACTAAATAAGGAAGAAGCAGGTCGGGTGAAATATATTCAAGGGAATGTCCTTGATAAGTATGACTTTGATCCAGATGTCGTTGTTGCTTTTAACTTTAGTTATTTTTGTTTTAAGAGAAGAGAGGACCTTCTTAAATACTTTAAAAAGGTGCGTAAGGCCTTAAAGAAAGATGGTGTTTTCTTTGTCGATATTTTTGGTGGTACTGAGTGCTATCAGGAAATGGTTGAAGAAACAGAGTTTGATAAGCATAGCTATTTCTGGGATTGTGACAGCTATAATCCTTTAACTAACGATGTTCTCTATTACATTCACTTTGAGTCTAAAGGGATGAAATACGAAAAAGTCTTTGTCTACGATTGGCGCCATTGGACAGTAAGAGAGATTACAGAGCTTATGGAAGAAGCAGGTTTTTCCAAGGTTATCACTTACTGGGAAGGCGAGGATGATGATGGGGAAGGCGATGGGGACTTCTATCAGTCAAAAGAAGAAGAAAATTGTGAGTCTTGGGTAACCTATATTGTCGGGTTGGTATGACGCATGGATGAGAAATTTTGTAAATTAAGTATCGACAAAGTTCTCGAATATTCCAAAGAATCTTCTTTCGCCGTTTACCTACGTCTTAGCTCCAGCAAATTTGTTAAAGTTGTAAATATTGGTGACGATGCTCTCGAAGAAATTGTCGATGATTACGTCTCACGTGGACTTGAAACTCTATATGTTGAGCGTGAGGTCTTTGAAAAATTTCAAGAAAGAATAGAAGGTGCTCTTAGCAAAAACTTTAAAAACATAGGTATCTCTGAGGATATCTCTGAACGCTATGATGGCCTGGCCAGTGCTCTTTATGACGTCAAAAGTCTTGTTGTAAATCTTGGGATGACCGAGATGAATATCAAGGTTGCGGATCAGCTAATTGAGGCGGCGATTGATCAGTCTGAGAAGATCACTAACTTAGAGCTTCTTCTTGAACTCTTAAATGATAAAGAGGGTTTTATTACTAAGCATGCCTTCTTAACGTCGTATGTTGTTACAAATACTCTTGAGAAGATGGATTGGTCTACTAAAGATATTAAGAGGAAATTGGTCATGGCCAGTTTGTTTCAAAATATTGCTTTAGAGACTGATGAACAAGCAATGATTTACACTCAGGACTCTGATGAATTTCGCGCTTTAGATGAATTTTCTAAAGACTTAGTTTTAAAACACCCATTCTTAGCAGCTGACCTGGTTCGGTCGCCTTCTTTTTCAGGAGAGGAGATTGAAAAACTGATTCAAAATCATCATGAAGTTCCTATTAGTGGGGCTTTTCCTGGGAGAGTTTCAGCCCATAATATTCCAATTTTGGATGCTTGTTTCATTCTTTCGGGCTATTTCTCTTATAAAGTTTTGACTCAAAAGACTAAAGAGAACTACTCACTCATAGCACAGAAGTTAAATGAGGATTTTAATACGGGTGGCTTTAAACGGGCCCTTGTCGCACTATTTGCTGCCTTTAGACTTCAATAAATTAGATTCGTAAAAGTGAGTTCTTTTTTCTTCTTTATAGAAGGAACAGAAAAGACTTGTGAGTTTTGGCCAAGGCATAGAACTTTATTTTGCCCTTCTGTTTGTTTCATCAGCATGAAAGCTTCTTCGAAGGCCTGATCGAGATTAGGGAATGAACTTTCTATTTGAAGCACATAGAAATGGCGATCAAACTGATTGGCCGTAAAAAATGATTTCGGGGACTTTGGAGCTTTTAAGATATGTTTTTCTAGTATGCCATCGAGAAGGTAATCAAACCAAACAAATGGTCTTTCTCTACTCTCTAATGGTCCATCCGTTACCCAGATACAACCTAAGGTTTTTGGATCTACTTGGGAAAGGAAGTCTTCTTTTGAAGTGAGAACCTTAGTTCTTTTTTCCACGGATTCCATCGAGTACTCCATTTACAAAGCGCCCGGAGTTTTCTCCTCCGTATTTTTTAGCAAGGCCTACCAGTTCACTAAGCACAACCTGGTAAGGTGTATCAAAATAAAAGAGCTCTTCAGTCCCAACTAATAAAACACAGCGTTCTATCTTTTCAATATTGTCGAGGCTCTCTCTCTTTGTTTCGGCCTTTATAAGCTCCTCTATGCGAGACATATGTAGGGCGATTCCCTTGACGAGCTTACAGGCAAAGAAGAAGTTTTTATCATCAATTTGATTATCTTGATGTTCTTCATCTGGCTGAAGATAACTCTCTTTAAATTCTATTAGTTGCTCTTCTAAGTCTTCCTTATTAACACTACTTGAAAGAAAACGTTCTTTTAGATCTACATTTTCTTTAATAAATAGCTGGAATAGGAATTTAAGAGCGAATTCGCGACCCGGTGTTTTATTGTGCTCTTGTTGGTTCACTAGAATTTCCTTTTATCCCTGGAGGGGAGGTATCGATCAGCGGTTTATAGGGGCGAATATTTTTCTTAAGGTTATTTACAAAATCTTCAATATTATTGAATTCCCAGTAAAAAGAAGCAAAGCGAACATATGACACGGGATCAAGTTTATAAAGTTCTTCCATGACATAGTTACCGATGAATTCAGAACGGATTTCTTTTAGGTTGAGTTCAGCAAGATGCCGCTCTAGGCCATCAATGAGATTATGAATCTGGTCTCTAGATATCGGTCTTTTTTGACAGGCCTTAGTAAGTCCCTTAACGATCTTCTCGCGATTGAAGTTCTCTCTACGACCATCTGCTTTTACAAGTGCTGGAATTTGTTGGGTAAAGTTCTCATAGGTTGTAAAGCGCTTGTCACAATCTTCACAGCGCCTGCGTCTACGCACGGCCATGCCATTTTGCAAAATTCGCGTCTCAATAACTTTTGTGTCTTGGGCATGACAGTTGGGGCAATGCATAAATACAACCTTTATTACTGCAATGTTTTACCCTGACTTCAACGTTATTGGCAATTTTTTAGGAGATACTGCAGCATGCCTTTTACGGCCATTTCCCTATTCGGTATCCTTAGGGGGTGAACAAGAGAGATTACTTTTAGCAGGGAAGCCTATGAAGTTTTTTTTAATAACTATCCTATTTTTTACTTCATCAACTTATGCTTTTGATCCAGGTCTTTTTGAAAAAGAATACTGCGCTCAAACTCTTGTTCCTGGAAATTCGCCAGGTTTTTATTCAATTAGGGAGCCCTTAGTTTTTAAAAACTTAGGTGAGCGTACTTATCTTCAAAAGGTAACTTATAGAGGAGAAACCTTTTATAAAGTAACAGATGTTTTAGGCAGTTTCATTCTGAGGGCCAATCTTAAGAAGGTTTTGGATTTTGTCGTCTTCAATAACCATATTTGGGTTATTAGTGATTTCGACCTTATCGAGTTCAATGAGAGTGGGCGAGAGCTTAACCGTTATAGTTTTGTTCAAGCAGGAAGCCGTAGTGAAAAACCACGAGGTTTGGACTTGAGAGATGACAAGATTTTAATTGCTCATGGGGCCTTAGGCCTTATAGAGTTTGATCTTAATTTGCGTCAATTTAATTCTCTAAGTTCTGTTAATACGACTCAAGAAAATGGAAGAAGAAGTTTAGCGGTCTCTGTTACGTGGCAAGGAGCGCGAGCTTACATTGCATTGACTGGAAATATGCAAAATGCTTTTAATGGTATCGTTACTTATGACCTTTCAAAAAAGGAAATTATTAATAAGGCGGCTTACCGGAATATTCGCTACGGAGTTGTTGACCCTAATGCCAAGCTTTATGTTCATGAGAATATGTTCTACCTCAACAATGGAGGTTGGATTCATCGTTTTACAGAACAGGAAATTCTAACGAAGGAATTCCCCAAGCCTCAATGGCTTCCGATTCCTCATCAAAATAATAATCGCAATATGTTCTTAAGAATTCGTGGGGATTTTATTTTAGAATCTAATACGATTTATGGCTGCGCCCTCGTAGAGAGAAAGGCCACTTTGGCGCAGCGGAAATTATCTAACTAATAAACAGGAAAATCTCGGCAGAGAGCTTTTACCTCTGCTGAAACTTTTTTTGCCTCTTCCGGATTTTCTTTATTCTTTAGAACGCGACCAATCCAAGAGGCAACCATATCCATATGTTCTTCTTTCATACCTCTTGTTGTAATCGCAGGAGTTCCCAAACGAACACCAGAGGTAACAAAGGGAGATCTCTTATCTCCAGGAATCATATTCTTATTACATGTGATATCAGCGGCTTCAAGCATCTTCTCTGCTTCTTTGCCTGTAAGGCCAACAGAGTCGACATTGACAAGCACAAGGTGATTATCTGTACCACCTGAAACTATTTTAATGCCTTCTTTTTGAAGACCTTCGGCCAAGCGTTTGGCATTTTTTACAACTTGCTCTTGGTAAGTTTTAAACTCTGGTTGAAGGGCCTCTAAGAAGGCAACTGCTTTTGCTGCAATAACATGCTCTAACGGGCCACCTTGAATACCAGGAAAGATATTAAAATTGGCTTTTTTGGCAAGCTCTTCATCATTAGTAAGGATAATTCCGCCACGGGGTCCTCTTAATGTTTTATGGGTCGTTGAGGTCACATAGTGAGCGTGCTCCATTGGACTTGGATGTACACCAGCAGCAACGAGGCCGCTAATATGGGCCATATCGACTAAGAGATAGGCACCAACTTCATCTGCTATTTCTCTAAACTTTTTGAAATCAATAGTTCTTGAGTAAGCAGAAGCTCCGGCCACAATCATTTTTGGTTTTTCTTTTACGGCAAGGTTACGAATTTCTTCATAGTCGAGCGCTTCAGTCTCCGTATTTAGTCCGTAAGACACAACATTATAAAGCTTGCCTGAAAAGTTTACGGGCGATCCGTGAGTAAGGTGACCACCTTGGGAGAGGTCCATTCCCATAATTTTGTCACCAGGCTCAAGGAGAGCAAAGTAACAGGCCATATTTGCTTGGGAACCACTATGGGGTTGAACATTGGCAAAGCCTGCCCCATATAATTCCTTAAGACGGTCAATTGCCAGTTGTTCTGCAGAGTCTACAAATTCACAACCACCGTAATAACGTTTCTTTGGGTAACCCTCTGCATACTTATTTGTCAGCGCAGAACCTTGCGCTTGCATAACAGCAGAGCTGGCATAGTTTTCAGAAGCAATAAGTTCAAGACCTTCTTCTTGTCTCTTTGTTTCGAGGTCAATGAGTTCTGCTATTTCTGGGTCCATGGCAGAAATTGATTTTGAGTTGGGATGAAACACTTTAAACTCCTTCTCTTTTGAGAATCAGTGAACAGTTTGTTCCGCCAAAGCCAAACGAATTATTCAAAGCGTAGTCCACCTGTTTTTTGATGGATTTGTTGGCAATATAATTGAGATCACATTCAGGATCTTGATTGTCTAAATTAATTGTTGGAGGAAGGTCTCCTGTATGCAAGGCCATCGCACAAAAGACAGACTCAATTCCACCCGCAGCACCTAAGAGGTGGCCGGTCATTGATTTCGTAGAGCTTACGTGAAGATTATAGGCATGATCGCCAAAGGCCTTTTTTATAGCATTGGTTTCACCAATATCTCCAAGAGGAGTCGATGTTCCGTGAGCATTAATATAACCTACTTGCTCCGGCTTAATATCTGCCATTTCAAGAGAAGCTTTCATACATTCAAAAGCGCCTAGTCCTTCAGGATGAGGAGCAGTGATATGATAAGCATCCGAGCTTGAACCGTGGCCTACAACCTCGGCGTAAATCTTGGCTCCGCGGGCCTTCGCCTTATCATAATCTTCAAGAACAATTATGCCGGCGCCTTCACCCATGATGAAACCGTCCCGTCCTAGATCAAAGGGACGTGAGGCTTTTTCTGGTTCGTCATTACGACGAGAAAGAGCTTTCATATTGGCAAAACCCATTATCGTCATATCGGAAAGAACGGACTCGGTACCACCAGTGATCATAACTTCGTGGCGACCTGTTTGAATTTCCATCGCTGCTGTAGAAATGGCATGAGCTGCAGATGCACAGGCACTAGCGATAGTATAATTTATGCCTTTCATATCGTATTGAATCGTAATTAAACCAGAGGCCATATTTGGAATAATAGAAGGAATGAAAAAAGGAGAAACTCTTCTCGGGCCTCGCTCAAGGTAAATACTGTGCTGAGCTTCAATAAAGGGAAAGCCTCCCATTCCGACACCTAGAATGCAGCCGACCTTTTTTGGATCGTAGCCTTTCCAGTCCTTTCTCTCAAAACCTGCATCTTTAATAGCTTCATCTGTTGAGTGAAGACCAAGGTGTATAAAACGGTCATAACGAGCATGCTCTTTCTCTGGAAGAATGTCGTTTGAAAGTTGAAAGTTTTTGACTTCACCTGCGATTTTTACCGCAAGATTTTCTGTATTGAGTTGTTCTATGAGCGAGACACCAGGTTTCCCCTCGATAGCATTTGCCCATACTTCTTTTAAGTTTTGGCCTAGCCCACAAGAAATACCCAATCCGGTAATGGCCACTCTTTTTAATTCTTTCATAATAACCAACACTCCATTTGTATTATTTAGGTAAAGTCCCTTTTCCTCACATAAAACAACTTAAGGGCGGTTAAATAATAGGATCTAAAAAAAAGATCTTAAAAAAAAAGCCCCTTGCGGGGCTCTCGATTATTGTTTTGAGTCGAGATATTTGACGACGTCGCTGACCTTCTTAAGGCCTTCAGCATCTTCCTCTGGAATTTCAATTCCAAATTCATCTTCCATCTTCATCATTAGTTCAACGATGTCGAGCGAGTCAAGGTTTAGATCATCAACAAAGCTTGTGTCTGTTGTAATTTTTCCCATGTCTACTTTTGTGGCATCACTGATAAGCTTGATGACTTTTTCTTCCATTTGATTTCTCCTACTGTATTACCAAAAATCTTATATGAATTTTTCAATTCTAAATATAAAGTCCACCGTCAATTTTGATAGTTTCACCAGTAATATAAGAACTGGCATTGCTTAGCAAGAAGTTTACGAGGTTCGCGACTTCTTGCGTTGTTCCAAAGCGTTTCATAGGAATTCCAGAGAGATATCCCTCTTTTGTTTCCTCTTTTAAGTTATCGGTCATATCGGTATCAATAAAGCCTGGGCAAATAGCATTACAGCGTACATTTTTAGCGCCGAGCTCTTTTGCCAAGGATTTGGTTAGTCCAATCATGCCGGCCTTGGAAGCAGCGTAGGCAATTTGCCCTGCATTTCCCATAAGTCCAACTATCGAGGAAATATTTACAACACTCGCATTTTCAGCCCTTAGAAATCCACGACTTAGGGCCTGGCTTACCATTATGGCGCCCTTTAAGTTGGTGTCTAGTGTTGCTGAGACATCTTCTTCTTTCATCCTAAGAACCAGTTGGTCTCTTGAGATACCTGCATTATTAACAAGGCCCTCTATTACGCCATGCTCCTTAGCGAAACTATCAAGTGCCTCTTTAATTTGTGGAGTATTAGTAACATCAAACATAACGGCAGTTGCAGCGGAGGCTCCAATGACCTTAAGGTGCTCTCCCATTTCTTTGGCAACTTCTTCCTTACCTTCCCGGTAATTAAAAATCACATGGGCGCCTTGTTCGGCCAAGCTCTCAGCAATGGCACGACCAATGCCGCGAGTGGCCCCAGTTACGAGGATTCTTTTTCCTGATAGATCTGAAAAATTGGCTTTCACGACAGAACCTCCAAGAGTTCTTCAAAGGCTCCCTCTTTATCTAAAGAGATGACCTTAATGTTTCTATTGATCTTCCTGATTAGTCCCATAAGAACACGACCAGGGCCGACCTCAATGCAGACTGTATCATCCGGGAGGGCCGCAATACTTTGGGTCCAGCGAACTGAGCCATCAACTTGTTCGATCAGGTTTTTTTTCACTACATCACCACTGGTATCAGCAGGATATTCTTTAGCGTCAATATTTGCCACATAAGGAACGAATGTCGGACGAAACTCAATTGTGTTTAAATGCTCAGCAAGTTTCTCTCTTGCAGGCTTCATTAAAGAAGAATGAAAGGGAGCAGAGACGTTTAGCTCAACACAGCGATAAGCATCTTCAATATTTTCTTCAAACCATTTAACGGCACGGTCACAAGCTTCTGCGTGGCCTGAGATTACTGTTTGATTGGGCTCGTTGAAATTAGCGGCCATAACTTCGTTGCCATCTTGGGAGACAGCTTTACAGCACTCTTGTATTTTTTCCATTGGAACTTTCATAACGGCGATCATCTTGCCTTTGCCCGCAGGAACAGCTTCTTGCATATAGGTGCCGCGAAGATTAACGGCTTTTACGGCATCTTCAAAGCTAAGGCATTTGGCGGCGACTAGGGCCGCGTACTCGCCAACAGAGTGACCAAGAACACGGTCAATTTTAATTCCCTTATTAAGGAGAACTTCCGAAACTTTATCAAAGAGAGCGACAGAGTGAGTGAGGATGGCCGGCTGAGTATTGGCCGTCATTTTAAGTTCCTCGTCCGGGCCTTCAAGCATCATTGTCTTTAGGTCGAAGCCAAGGGACTGATTTGCCTTGTTTAGAAATTCAAAAGAAGGTTGGTTTTCGAGAGCTTTTCCCATACCCACATACTGAGCACCTTGACCGGGAAAGACTAAAGTTACTGATTTAACCATAGGACTGTCTCCTTTCTTATTAGTAGCGAAAGAGTGTTGCACCAAATGTTAGGCCCGCACCGAAAGCATCAAAGAGAACAATATCTCCTCTTTTGATTCTTCCATCTGCAATTGCCTCGTGAAAGGCGATAGGTACAGTAGCAGCTGAAGTGTTGCCGTAGTTTTCAATATTAATAATCATTTTTTCCATAGGAAGCTTAAGAAGCTTCGCCGTGGTTTCTATAATTCTATAGTTGGCTTGATGAGGAACGACCCAGTCAATATCTTCTAAAGAAAGACCTGCTTTCTCGAGGCAAACCTTTGCATTATCAGCTAGAGTTCTGGTAGCGACTTTAAACATCTCGCCACCTTTCATGCGCATAAAATGAGTGCCCTCTTTTAGATGGTGTTCTTTAATGGGAGTTACTGCGCCACCAACTGGTTGATCAAAGAACTCTTTACCAGAGCCATCAGCACCAAGATGAGTGGCCAAAATTTCAGAGCCTTCGCCATCTTCGGATTGTCCGACTATGGCACAACCACAGCCGTCGCCAAAAAGAATACAGATCGTGCGATCTGTCCAATCAATCTCTCGCGAGAGCATCTCCGAGCCAACGACTAAAACATTTTTTGCCATTCCTGTTTGTATAAAACTATTGGCCATGTTGACGCCATAAACGAAACCCGAACAGGCCGTAGCGATATCAAAAGCGGTACATTTATTAGTCATGCCAAGTTTTTGCTGAAGGACAGAGGCAGAGTTAGGAAGCTTATAATCCGGCGTAACTGACGCGAAGATAATCATGTCGATATCATTTGGCTCAAGCTTTGCTGCTTGTAGAGCTTGCCATGCTGCTCTCTCAGCCATATCTGTGGGGAATTCTCCGCCTTCTGGATTACAAATACGACGGGCCCTAATACCGGTTCTTTCATAGATCCACTGGTCGTTGGTATCGACTATTTTCTCCAGATCAATATTCGTCATCACTTTTTCTGGAAGGTAAATACCTGTTCCTAATATTTTGGATCTCATAAATTATTCCTTATTGAGCATAAAAAAAAAGCCTCTACATGAGAGGCTGATTTATATTAGCTAAAGTATTCAAATTGACTTGATAAGGTTTGACAAGACTAAGTGAAGGAAAGAGGAATTACTCCTCAGCTTCGCCTTCTTCTTGAGCAACTTTAACAGCTAAATACTCTTTCCCTTTGTAATGTCCACAAGCAGGACAAACAGTATGAGGAAGAACATGTGAACCACAGTTTGAACAAGACATTGGATGCTTGCGGTATAATTTGTGGTGCTGACCAGCTCTTCTTAAGCCTTTACGAGATACTGATGTTTTTTTCTTAGGTACGGCCATTTCCGACTCCGGTATTTACAACTTTTAACAATTAGTTTTGGCGTTTAGCTTTAGGTATTTACTAAAATACCGCGGCAACGACAAGCTTTTTTTACAATTTTACCTATTTTCAGGCGCTTAAATTTACTGAGCAGGTTGGTGCTTGCAGGTCCCTTCATTAAGGTCTTGTCCACACTCCGTGCATAGCCCTAAACAATTCTCATCGTGGAGAGGAAAATGTTCTATGTTAATAAAGAGATTCTCGTGGACCATTTCTGCAATGTCCGCATCACCCTTTTGGTGAAAGTAGAGGTCAAACTCTTCATTTTCAGTAAATATATCATCTAACTCTTCAAATTCAGGCTCATTTTCTAAATGTTGAGGAATAAAGCAAACTTGAAAATCGGCATCTACGGACTGATGCGTTAGCTTTAGGCACTTAATACACGGTGCCATATATTTTGCTTTAATATTTCCTCTTATTAAAAGGTGGTCTGCAAATGGTTTGCCGGACTTCCTTTTTAAGGAAAGTTCACAACTAATTGCGCCCTTTTCATAATCGGCTTCCTCGCGATCAACTTCTTCTTCAAGCTCGTTAAATAAATCCTGAACCCAGGCGCATGACTCTTTAAGTTCATATTTAGCAGTTTCATCAAAAATATAATGACCTAGCTTTATAACGTTTTTAATTTCTTCTAAAATTGGTTTTACAATCATAACTTCCTCTAAATATGCAGACCCTTGATTAGCTAAAAAAGTGCCATAATGTCTAGCTTGTTGTTATTATTATAGGAGTGTGGGGGATTTGTGATTGTTTATATTGTTGGATTTATGGGAGCAGGAAAGTCGAGCTTAGCCGATTTTTGGCGTCATGAATTTCCTGGAAAAACGAAAGATCTCGATCACATAATTTCACAAAGAGTTGGGTGCAGGCCGGATAACCTGGGGGATTGGATTCAAAAGGTTGGATTTACCCAGTTTCGCCTTGAGGAATCAAAAGCCCTTAGTGATTTGTGCAGTGAGTCTAAAGAAGGACACTTGCTGCTCTCTCTAGGTGGAGGGGCCTTTCATCCCGAAAATAGGAAAATTTTGGAAGAATCAAATTCTCACCAAGGAATATGGGTGGAAACGCCTGTTGAGATCTGTTGGGATAGGGTTTCTGGAGATTCCAATCGGCCTCTTGTCGCCGAAGGAAAAGAGGCTTTTTATAAGCTCTATGAGAGTAGGTTAGCGGACTATGAGCAGGCTAAATATCAACTATCAGGTGACAGTGAGTGGCCAAAGCTTCGTGAATTTTGCAAAAAATACAAGGTTCAAGGCTTAATGGACTAAAAGAACCCACTTAAGGCATAATTAAGACGGAGTAGGCCAAGAAGGCTTTGCCAAGGAAAAAAATTATGGATAGATTTAGCCCTATGACGACTCACACCAAACTAACATCTTCCTCATACCTAAAAGAAGACCAACAGAATGTTGTCGTGGCCATCCTCTGTAGTGACTTAAAGATGGGTAAGCAGCTTTCTGATATATTCAAAAAAGTTGGTGTTCACCCCTATGTTTGTACCGATCTCGCACAGTTTTGGAGTGAGACTCTTAAGGAGACTCCTCACCTTGCTTTAGTTGATGTGAAGTTAATGAGTGAGGGGAACTATCTTTTTAAAGAACACCCCAAGGTTAAAAATCAAGAAATGCCAGTGTCCTTTTATTTTGATGGGGACAGCTCGCCACTTCTTTATTCTACTTATGACATTTTAAATCTTGGTTATATTGATAGCCGCATAAGCCTAACAGGCCAAGTTAAGGGCGTTTTAAAAAGGTTTAATAGTTATCAAAGTTGGCAATCGCGCGCTCAATCAGCTTGGGAAGCCGAGGAACAGCTTGATGGCAAACTCACTCATATTGTTAAAAAGACAGAAGAGCTTAAGGAAAAAACTTTTTATCAGTCTTATCTTAAAAGTCTTCAAGGAAGACTTGAGGTTGAAAAAGACGCTGAAGATTTTCAAACAGCAGTTGCAAGGGTTTTCTCTCAAGTAAAAGAGTTGCGCTCTTTTACTTTTTTAGAATTGTCTCCATCTGGTCAAAAGTTAATTTCTCCAAAGTTTCAATTTGATAAATACGTGGATATTCCTTCTTTATGGCTTGGTAAAACTTGTCCAAAAGGTATTGAGTTTTTTGCTCAAAATATGGCCTCTCAAATTTGTTTAGAAATTATGGGCGGCGAACTCATGTCTCTCCTTATCAGGGGGCGTAGAGAAGAGCCTGATATGATGATTTTTATCAGAGTAGAGGGAGAAGACTTTTTGGCCAATTTTGACTGGGAATCTTTTGAACGCTACCTCTCTGGCTACTACTGTTATTTTGGCTGGCGCTCACATAACGAAGAAGGTCTCTCTTCTAGTCGAGGGCAGTCTTGGGAACTTTATAATATCTTGGATGAAATTAAATTTGGAAGCATTCCTGAATCTAGGGTTCAGGGTGGATATGATCGTTTCTGTCTAGTTGGAATCGATTTCAGCATACTTGTTGAAAGAGCTTTGGGCCAAGAGGGGATGCGCTTTTATTGGAAAAAGTTTTATCAAGACTTTGTGGCCGGACTCGAAACGCAGAAGGGAATAAGCTTTCGTTGTTTTCATCACGATACACGCCACACTTTTCTTCTTATCGAAAAAGATAACCTTGATAACGACTTAGCTCAGATAAAAAATTATTGCTTACGCTATCCTTTTTGGCGTTACTTTGAGGATGCAGATGTCGTGTTGGGTGCCAGTTTAAAGCCTGACGTAAGAATTGTACCCATGGCCCCTCAGGCCATTGAAAGACTTGTCGGGGAGCCAGTGAAAACATTGGTAGAACTCGGTAAGTCTACATCGACTCCTGCGCTTGCACCTGCAAAGAAGAAGTCATTTTACCATCACGGTAACGACCAAAGCATGTAATGGAACCAGCACGTCTTGGTAGTCACCTTGTTGTTCATCTAAACAGATTAAAAGAAAATTTTGAGGCGCTTAAAAAGCGCTACAAAGAAAATAATATTCTTTTTATGGTGAAAGCTGATGGCTATGGCCACGGCATTATCGAGATTGTTAAATATGCCTTTAATGATTTGGGTGTAAGGGAATTTGGAGTTGCGACTTTAGGTGAGGCAATTACCCTTCGTCGCCATCTCTCATCATTACCTTTTGAAATTTATGTTTTTAGTGACCTTCAGTTTTTCCAACCAGAACTCTCAGAGCTATATCTTGAATACCGGCTTATACCTGTGATCAGTCACAATGATGATTTAGACGTAGTATTAAATAATCCAAAATTCTCTAACTTACCACTATGCCTAAAGTTTAATACGGGAATGAATCGGCTCGGTCTCTCTTTGGAGAAGTCGGAAGAGATAATAAAGAGTCTAAAGGCAGTAAACCGCTGTAAAATATTTCATCTAATGAGTCACCTTGCGAATGCTTCCATGCCGATGAGTACCAATAAACGTAATATTGGCCAGAAAGAAAAATTTAAAGAACTCAAAGAACAATTTATAAGTGCAGGAATAGAGTTAGAGAGAACTTCTCTCGCGAATTCTGGAGCTTTGGAGCAAGAATCTTGCAAAGAAGAAACTCATATTCGTCCAGGTCTGATGCTCTTTGGTGCAACTTCCATGGCCCCTCAGCATGTTGATAAGAGTTGGTGGCAAGGCAAAATAATTTCGGAATTAAAAACAAAAGTCTTAAATGTTTTCGATGTTTCTAAGGGTGATCCTCTTGGTTATGGCTCAACACCTTGTCCTCAAGCGGGTACTGTTGCGATTATAGCCTTGGGTTATGGCGATGGGATTAGCACCAGATTCATGGGGGCGACTTTATATCATAAAGGTGTGGCCGGAAAAGTTTGTGCCCGCGTTTGTATGGATATGACCTATGTTCTTTTCCCTAAGGGAACCGATATTAAACGGGGGGAGAATTTTTGGATATGGGATGGAGATTCAAAAATGTTTATGGAACTTGCCCGTGAAACAAAAACTCTACCTTATGAGTTGGTTATTCAGCTTACAACTCGCGTTCCTAGAATCTATCAGATAGACTAATTGTCTATGACGACAAAATCAGGGACTGCTCTGCAAAACTTTTTTCTAAAGCCAATTGAATCTTTGGGTGCAATGGTTTTAGAAAATCTTGAGGGGTTAGGCGCTTTCATTTCTTTTGTGCTTAAGGCCTTCTTTTGGTTCGTTAGACCTCCTTTTCGTTTTCGTCTTTATTTTGAGCAGCTCTATTTTGTAGGAAATAAAAGTATCTTTATCGTTCTATTGTCTGGCTCATTTACGGGAATGGTAATGGCCTATCAAACCTACTTTGGTTTTAAGCTTATTAGTGTTGATTCACTCGTAGGTCCTGTAACGGCCTTAACTTTGGCCAAGGAGCTGGCTCCAGTTTTAACTGGTTTGATTGTGGCAGGACGCGCCGGTGCAGCAATGACCGCGCAGATTGGCTCGATGAAAGTAACAGAACAGGTTGATGCCTTAGAAGTCATGGGGATAAATAGTATTCAGTACCTTGCTGTTCCCCGGATTTTTGCAGCAACGATTTCTCTTCCTATGCTTTCAGCGATATTTCTTTTTATTGGAAACGTAGGCTCCTATATTGTTGGGACAAAGTTCTTGAGTATTGATGAGGCCATATACCTTTCAAAACTTGGAAGTTTTATGTTTTTATCTGATATTTGGCAGGGTCTTATTAAGGCTACCTTCTTTGGTTTCATGATCGGCTGTATTGGAACCTATTTTGGCTTTAACGTTACTAAAGGCGCAGAGGGAGTTGGTAAAGGTACTAACCTTTCTGTTGTATGGGGAATGATTATGGTTTTAATTTCTGATTATTTCCTAACGAGTTTTCTTATTCATATACTATAACTATGTTGCATTTTGATAACCCTGCCATTCGTATTGAAAATCTCACAAAGACCTTTGATGATCATACGGTTTTAAATGGTTTGAACTTCGATATCCCACGCGGGAAAATAACAACGATTCTGGGTTTTTCTGGAGCAGGAAAGTCAACTTTACTCAAACATATTCTTGGTTTAATGCAGCCGACTTCTGGCTCTATACACGTCTTAGATAAAGATCTTTCAGAATTAAATAATGTTGAACAAAGAGAATTTCGACGAAACTTTGGCATGCTTTTTCAGTATGCCGCCCTCTTTGATTCATTATCAGCATTAGAGAATGTGGCATTTCCTCTAAAAGAGTTTACAACGTTGAAAGAAGAAGAAATCAATGTAAAGTGCCATGCCTTACTAGAATCAGTCGGAATACAGCCCATCTCTCACGATAAGCTTCCCTCAGAGTTATCTGGCGGGATGAGAAAAAGGGTCGGATTAGCACGGGCCTTGGCCCTTGAACCACAAATTATGCTCTACGATGAACCAACTACAGGTCTTGATCCAATCACTACTCATATGGTGAATGATCTTATTGTTAGTACATCTGATAGAAATAAAGACCGACAAATGACGTCTGTTATTATTTCTCACGATGTGAAGGCAACTTTGAGAATTTCTGACTTTGTTGCTTTTCTTGATCGTGGTAATATTGTTGAGTACTTAGCCGCTGAAGATTTTCCTCATTCATCCAATGAGTTGGTTCAAGATTTTGTGAACCTCTAAAATTTTTACGGTTAACTTGCAAGGATGCAAAAGCTAACTACTTAGAATGTAGTTGAGAGAGCGAAAAGATCAATGAATGAACTAAAAGTAGGCCTCTTGGCATTAGCGACCATGGCAGCGGTTGTTATTATGTCCATCAAGATAACGTCAAACCAGTCTGGTTTTGGCGAGTACATTACTTATAGAACAATCATTAAGGATGCTTCTGGTATCTTTCCTAAGACACCAATAAGAGTCGCTGGTATCAATGCTGGTAGGATTAAAGAAATTGCTCTTGCTGATAATAATGCCATCATTACTTTTGAAGTTCTTGAAAAGGTAACAGTCACTAAAGATTCTAAGCTTAAAATAAAGACCGTTGGCTTCTTGGGGGATAAGTACCTTGAGATCGTTGTAGGTGAAGAAACTGATAGACTGGCTGAGAATGGTTTTATTCCTGCTCATGAAGGAGGAGGAATAGAGGACCTTGTAAAGGATGCCTCTACTGTTCTTAAAGACGTTAAGGCGATTGTTGGCTCTCTTAAAGAGAGTTTCGCTCCTACAAATGAAAAGCCGCCATTGACAATAATCTTATCAGAACTTAGGAAAACGACAGAGTCTCTCGGTAGAATAATGCAAGGAAATGAAGACAAGATTAACGATATCATAGCGAACTTAAATGAATTCTCTTCTGATATTGCTTATCAGGCGAATAATAAAAATTCTGACTCTGCTATGGCAGATGTTCAGAAAATCCTTGGGAATGCTAAAACGATTTCTGCAGATCTTGAAAAAGTTATGAGTGACCTGAAAGCAGGTAAGGGAACCATGGGTAAGCTTTTTGTTGAAGAGCAAATTGCTGACGAAGTTCGCCAAACCCTTTCAGGTGTTCGCCAACTCGTCACCAGAGTAAACAATCTTCGAACTGAGATGGAAATGTACACTGGGGCGAATACATTATATGGGAGTGAGTCAAACTTTAACTTGAGGCTCTATCCCTCTCCAGAAAGATTCTACGAGGTTGGAGTTGTTACAAGTGAGTTTGGTTTAGAAAACGAGAGTATTATTCAAACAGACGTTAATGGCCTAAAGTCTACTGAGGTTCGTTCTATACAGAATAAGAACAGCTATCTCTTCAACGTTCAAATGGGGAGACACATTCACAATTGGGTTCTTCGTGGTGGTTTAATTCAATCAACTGGTGGCTTTGGCGTAGATTATGAACTCAATGATTGGGGTTCAAAGTTCTCTCTTGATGTTTATGACTATCGTAAAGAGGTTGGTGCCAATGTTAGGTTTTCAGCTGAGCATCAGCTCTATAATGTTCTTTACGGTAGAGTTCGACTTGAAGATATGCTTGAAGAGGGTGTGGGGAGCGCAACAATCAGTTTAGGTCTTAAATTCACTGATGAAGATATTCGTGGATTACTTGGACTTTTCTTGGGTGGAAATTAGAATTGACTTTAAAAAATTGGCTTATTAGAACAAAAAATAAACAGATCCTTGGTCCTGCGACCAAGGAGAAGGTTATTGAGCTAATTGAAAAGGGAAGCCTCACTAACGATGATGAAATTACCTGTGGTAATGGCTATTGGGTTTGGGTTAGAGAAAAAGACCTATTAGAAAAATATCTTTATGGCGATCTTCCGCAAACTTTTAATCCTATAAGTGAAGCACAAGACGTTCTAACAGCAAAAAGTTCTCCAGACGGCGTTACTGCTTCTGTTTTAGAAAGCCCTCAAAGGGCCAAGGCAAAGTCTACTGAGACTGATACTAATCAACTCCCAGATCAAGATGACTTGGCCTACCCTGATATGGATGATTTAGATTATCCTGACTCGACTCCTGATAATTTCGAGGCAACTGATCCACTACTCGATAGTGGGGAAATTGAGGCCAACGAGACAGCTGAAATTGAAGTAGGTAAGGACCTATTAGATAAAAATCTTTCTGAGCCTATGATACCCAAAGAGGGTCTTGAGGATTCATCATCAGATGAGGAAGAGAACTATCTATATCCCGAAGAAGATGATTTAGAATACCCAGAGGTCGAAGGGGATTTTATTGAAGAAGTGGAAGAAGACATCACGGATCCAAATGTCAAAATCCCTATCGAGGCTTCGCTGATTGAAGAGTCATATGAAGAACAACCTCTTGATCATCATGAGGAAGAGCTCGCAGAAGAACTTCCTAAAAAGAAAAATGTAGGCAATAAGAAAAAAGTTAAGAAGAGACGTAAAGTCATAACCGAAAGAAAAGGAAATGATCGTTATCTCCTCTATATTGCTTTCTTTATTGTCGTGGCCATAGGTTTTGTCATCTATTATTACAAAGCAGTTTTAAACAAACCAATTCCAATAATTGGAATGCAAGAAGCTCATGCACAGACGATTCAAAGTCTTAGTAAAAAAAAAACCTTCATTCCTTAAATAGTCTCTCAAATGAATTCATAACTATACCAACTCATCTAAGTTTTAGTGGCATTGTGTTTGATCAACCAGAGTTCAAAGACCTAGGGAAATGTGCAGCATTAGATGATTACCTCTTCAAAATGGGTGTTTTAATTACCTTGAGAAGAGGCAAGAGGGAGCTCCTAAAAGATTACTTTGCCAAATGTTCTCAAAATTTAAGTGATCAGATGAAGGTGATGATGTTCTTTCCCTTTCTTGGGGAAATCGTGGAAGTAGGTAAGTACCTAAAGGAAAACGGTCTTCCTTTAAAAAGAAGACTAAGAATTCAAAGTACTTTCCGTCAAAAAAAATATCTTAGTAGTAAAAAAGTCGTCATTTTAGAACTATTAGAGACTTTAAAAAAAGAGGATTCTCTTAAATCTCCAGGTGAAAGGCAAGTCGTCTTTGATCGAGTCAAGAATATTGGACATGAATTTTGGCGTCAGTTGTTTTCATTCTCTTTAGCGATTAAGGCCAAGAATCTGCCTTGGGCCCTAGAGCTGAAGAGAGAATTGGCAAAATCATCACCCTATTGGAATTTAATCAAATCCATTTCGTTCACTCATGAAGAAGAAATCATGATTAGAGACTTTATTCTCTATGCTTTAACTCAATATCAAGAAGTTTTTGAAGACTCGGAAGATGTTAAGATTTTGGCTGAACGTTTTGCTCAAATTGGTCATACGAATGACTTTAGACTGATAAAGAGTCAACTTAACGCCGACTGGTCTCTAACAGAAATCAGAAGTAAATTTAAAAATCCATTATTAAAAAGTGAATATTTTGATTTTTGGTATCTCATTATGATGAATAGAACCTCAGATACAGAACTTCGCCAAAATTTTAGAAAAGCGATTTCAAAGAGATCACTTTTAAAAGCTCGTCCAGGCCAAATGTGGGTCTTTGAGTATTTCTTTCCAGCTGATGAAAATAGGCGAAATGAAATCATCAAAAAATTATTAAAGATGTGGAAGAGGAAAAACTTAGTGGATCGCTACACTGTCCTTCGTGCTGCTTCCTTACCAAAAATTAAAAAGAATTTAGCAGACAAAGAAAGCTCCTTTTTAAGGGCGGATTTTCAAATGAAAAGAGAGTTCTTTACCGAAGTTCTTAACACTGGTTATTCCACAGAAGGTACCCTCTATGAGCTTTTCCAGCTTGGTGACAAAAATGAGGACAACCTTTGGTGGTTAATGCTTTAAATAAGTATGTCTGAATTATTATGAAAGATGATTATCTACAGCCTGACTTTTACCACTTTAATGAGGACAGTATTCAACTTGTCCGTTTCATCAAAGAAAATATAGATAATTCTACTGAACATTCTGCCTTAGAGGTTGGTGCTGGCTGTGGCGTTATAAGCTGTGAGCTTTTTAAAAATGTGGGTCTCAAGTCACTCTTGCTCGTTGAGCTCCAAGCCGAATTTTTACCTTATCTTAAGGACAATCTGGATAGCGTAGGGATTAAAAATTATTCAATACATCAATCTTCTTTTTCCGGTGATGATTTCCTAAAAGTTGTAAGAAGTAAAAACTCCCTTGTTTGCTTCAATCCCCCCTACTTTTTTAATCATGAAGGTCGTTCATCAAATAACAGCCAATTGGAAACCTGTCGAAGGATTGAGCGTAGTGACTTTTTAAAATGGTTTAAAAATTCGTTTGAGTCTTTAGAAGCTGGTGGATCATTATTTTTTTGTCACAGAAGTGATACGTGGCAGGCCAAAGATTTTGGTTTTACGGATATTTTGAAAGAGAAGGGACCAGGCGCTACCTTTTACTTCTGGAAAAAAGAAAACTAGTTATCTTTATTAATTTCTTTATTTTGAATATAAAGAGAAATGAGCTTCTCTTGAAGGTCCTCATCAAAATCAGAAAACTCTTTTTTTGCTTCCTCTTTTAAGGCTTTATATTTTGGGCTTTGAGGGTGGAGATGATTTTGTTTCTTTGTTTTAACCTCCTCCGTTTTATGGGCAGATGCTCTTCTTAAGAGATCAAGACGTTCTTGGTCAAAGTGCTGAGTGCTAACGATAAAGTTTAGGCGATTTACTTTCCCTTGAAGTTCGGGAAATACCTTAAGGATCTTTGCTTTAAGGGTTTCTTCCATCATGCTTAGGGTCTGAGAGTAACCCGAATGATTGGTAAGAATTGTGAGGACTTTTTTCTGGTTTTTTAAAGGGACTGTCACTTTTGCAAGCTTTGGCCCTACAATTTCTTCCCATCTCGCAATGAGTGACAGGAAATCAAAAAGTTCACTAGGACGGGGAGAGGAGCTGGCCTTTCTCCAGTATTTGTACTTTTTAGATGAATAAGAGCTTTGACCCAGTAGGTCAGAAACTTTTTTAAACATAGGCCATTTCAGGCTTTTTTTACGCAAATGGCAAGGAGCAGCGCTAGGTGCTAGTCGATTAATAAGCTATTCGCTATGATGGGCCATGGTTCGAATAATGCATTTACTGATTCTTATCTTTGTCTCCTCTTGTGCCGGCTACCGCGTGCGCGATAGAGGGAACCCATTTGAACAAGAGAATATTCGTAAACTTGCGATTCCCATGTTCATTAACAAATCTAGTTACGCTGGTGTTGGGCCAATATTTACTCGTGAGATAACGAAGTTGTTATCCAGTTATCCAGGTTTAAGAATTCAAGGGTTAAGTGGTGGCTCTGAGGATGCAGTACTAGTTGGCATCATTGAAAGTCCAAGCCGCTATTCTGAAGCCTATCTAACGACCGCAACAAAATTTACATCTGGAGAGTTACAGGAATCTATTGGCAATCGAGCTCAATTCTATCTACCAACGGCCTCCACTTATCAGATTACTCTAAGGCTTGTTTTGATTAAAAATCCTAGCAAGATGACAAAAGAGCTTCTGGCCTCTTCCATCGGGGCCAAAGTAATGGCGGACTCTCAGTCGAAAGTTATTTTTCAGCAATCATTTAATTATACTGGTAACTTTAACCGGGAAACGAAGGACACGATTACCTCTGATAGTGGGGGGATTGTGAACTATGCAAAAACAAAAAGATATTTTATGCAAACTATAGAGGGCCTCGCTAAGCAATCAGCAAGAGATCTCGAGGACCTCGTAATCAATGTTTTCTAGTTTATTTCCATGGGAACTCATTCAGGCGCATCCTAACCTCCTTACTAAAGGCGCTCCAGGCCCTTACGCATTCTCTTGCTATGATCCCTACCTTGAAAAGATTTTTCTCTCTACGATCCCTAAGTCTTTCTTAGAAGAGGAAAACTGGAAAGTATTAGCGGGTCCAGAAGTTACAGTAGGTTGGCTAGAGGATAATTTAGCGACCTTAGATTTTTTTTCAAATTCCCAAAGTTACAAAGTTCTCTTAAGTGAGCAAATGTCTCCCAAAGTAAAAGAATTTCTATTAAACGAAAATATTGACTGGGGTGACAGATACTTTCTCTTAACCTTTCAGAAGGAAGATAAGTTTTATGAAAAACTTAAAAAGAAAGTAACAACTCTTAAAGTGAAAGAGCCTCGCTTTTGGGAGATGGGTAAGCTCTTAAAGTTTTTGTGTGAACAAACAGGCGTTAGCCTGAGCTATGAAGTTCAAAATTATCTTTTAGAGGCCATTCCTAATGAGCCCGGTGAGTTCATCATTGCTCTAAAAAAGTTGGCGCTTCTTGGGCGAAACCCAAGAGACTTAAAGCTCGTTGATGTTAAGGAGATGCTCTCTCAAGAGAGAATCAATCAGTTTGAACTAGCTCGCTTATGGGGAGAGAAGAAAAACCAAGACTTCTATAAGCTCCTAGTCGAACTCTCACATGATATTGATGGCATAATGCTATTTTTCCGCTTTATGCAAGGCCACATTATTAAGATGTGTGACACCTCTTACATGAGAGGTAAAAGTAAGCCTTCCAAGTATGATCGCCAGATTGAGGCGACTTCTGCGCTTTGGACACATGCCGACCTAAGAGATGAGCTTCGCTTCTTTGGAGAATGCGAAATTCTTGCAAAGTCTCGTTCCTCAAAACTTGTTCAACAATTACGCCTTAAAAAGGTCTCTTGTTACTCTTAATTAAGTTGAAAGTTAAGCTGAAGGACAAGTTGAAGTAGGGAAAACAAAAAAGCCCATCTTCAAGGATGGGCTAAATATCTTTAATTAAGAAATTAAAAGACTAAACTTTACTTACGCTTTTAGCTAAACGGCTTGATTTACGAGCAGCTGTATTAGGCTTAATGATGCCAGTCTTTGCCATCTTAGCGAAAAGGCTTTGAACCTTAGAAAGTAACGAAGCTGCACTAGCTTTATCACCAGCGGCGATAAATTCATGTAGTTTCTTTTCAACACCTCTTGCTTGTGTTGTCTTAATCTTGTTTCTTAAAGTACGCGTTTCAGTTTGTCTTACACGCTTTTTTGCGGACTTATGATGTGGCACAAACAACTCCTGCTGTTATAAATAATGCACTAGGCCAGTTATCTTAAAATATTGCTAGATTTATATTCCCAATCAGCGGACATGGCAAGGTTTTATTTGATAAAGCCGCTTAGGCTCAGTATTATCGACCAAAATTTTCACGGTATCAAGGCCATTTCTGGCCTCTTCTGGCAGGGGATAAATCATGAATAGCATCCAAAGTATTGGGGTTGTTGGCGCAGGGCAAATGGGGCGTGGTATTGCACAGGTCGCGGCCATGAGCGATTACAAGGTCCAGTTATTTGATATTTCAAAAGAGTCTCTTGATTTGGCCATGAGCTTTATTGAAAAACAGCTTAAGCGTGGAGTTGAAAAAGGTAAGTGGGATAGTAGTTTTGTTGAAAAGACGATGGGTAACCTTAGTCCTATTAATGAATTAAAGGCCTTGGGATCAGCCGATCTTCTCATTGAAGCTGCCACAGAAAATAAAAGTATTAAGTTCAAAATATTCAAAGACTTAGACGCTGTTGCTAAAGATGGTGCAATTCTTGCGACTAATACTTCCTCCATATCAATTACCGAGATTGCAGCTGCTACCAGCAGACCTAGTATGGTTGCCGGTATGCACTTTATGAATCCGGTGCCTGTCATGAAGCTTGTTGAAGGAATCCGAGGTCTCGAAACATCAGATGAAACGTTTAATGCTGTAGAAGAGGTTGCCCAAAAGATGGGTAAGACTTTTATCAAAGTTAATGACGTTGCAGGCTTTGCGATTAACAGAATCTTAATGCCCATGATTAATGAGGCGATCTACGCACATTATGAAGGCGTTGCAAGCTGTGAGGATATCGATACGGGTATGAAGCTTGGAACTAATCAGCCAATGGGTCCATTTGAGTTAGCTGATTTTATTGGCCTTGATACTTGCTTGGCCATTATGGAAGTTTTACATGAAGGTTTAGGAGATACTAAATATCGTCCATGCCCACTTTTAAAGAAATATGTGCTCGCTGGGCGTATGGGAAGAAAGTCAGGAAGAGGTTTTTATGTTTATAACAGATAATTACGAAACTATAACTTTTGAGGTTAAGGACAATATTGGCCATTTAACTATCGATAGAGAGAAAAAGCTAAATGCTCTTAATTCTCAAGTTCTAAATGAATTAAAAACACTTCTCACTCACCTTATAAAAGAGGACAAGGGAAGAACTGTAAAAGGTGTTATCGTTACAGGTGCTGGAGAGAAAGCTTTTATCGCAGGAGCTGATATAGCCGAAATGCAGGACATGTCAGTCGATCAGGCGCGTGTCTTTGGTGCCCTAGGGCAAGAGGTTACAGTTCTCTTTGAACAGCTACCAATGCCGGTGATTGCCTGTGTGAATGGCTTCGCTTTAGGCGGTGGCTGTGAAATGGCGATGGCCTGTGATTTTATTTATGCCACAGAGAATGCTGTCTTTGGTCAACCAGAGGTAAAACTCGGTCTCATTCCGGGATTTGGGGGAACTCAAAGGCTTTCTCGCATCGTTGGACGCCACCGCGCTAAAGAGATTATTTATACGGGAAGAAATGTAGGCTCCGAAGAGGCACATAATATTGGTTTGGCCATAAAGCTATTTCTGACTAAGGAAGAATTGATTGCTGGCGCGTTAAAGACTTTTTCTTATATTCTAAGAGTCAGCCCAAATGCCGTAAAATTATCTAAAAAGGTAATGAATTCAGGTAATGATCTAACTGTTACTGAGGGTCTTGCTCACGAGCTTGAACAATTTTCTGCTATTTTTTCTTCTGAAGATATGAAAGAAGGAACAAGCGCTTTTGTTGAAAAGCGGGCACCAAATTTTACAGGTAATTAAATTAATTTTAAAGAGGGATATATGACACTAGATGATTATAAAGAATTAAGAGAATTAGTGGCCAAATTTAGTGATGCTGAAGTGGGCCCAATTGCAGCTGAGATTGATGAGAAAGGTAAGATCCCTACAGAACTCATTAAAAAAGTAGCTGAAAATGGTTTTATGGGCAGCTATGTTCCTGAGGAATATGGCGGCGCAGGTATGGACTACATGAGTTATTCAATTTTGATTGAAGAGCTCTCGCGTGGTTGTGCGTCAACAGGCGTGCTTGTGTCTGCCCATACTTCTCTTGCGACTTGGCCAATTCTTCAATTCGGAAGTGAAGAGCAAAAGAAAAAATATCTACCTAAGCTTGCAAGTGGTGAGTGGATAGGTTCCTTCTGTCTTTCAGAGCCAAACGCTGGTTCTGATGCTGGTTCACTAACAACTTATGCAGAGTTAAAAGGCGATCATTACGTCATTAATGGAACAAAGAATTGGATAACGAATGGTAAGGAAGCTGACCTTGCGATAGTTTTTGCTAAGACAGAAAAAACTGATAACCACAAAGGCATGTCTGTGTTTATCGTTGAGACGGCTTGGGACGGTTATGAGATTCAAAAAGCAGAAGATAAGCTGGGAATAAGAGGAAGTTCGACGACTCAGATTGTTTTAGAGAATGTTAAGGTTCCAAAAGAAAATCTACTCGGTCGCGAGAAGAAGGGTTTTAGTATTGGTCTTGCAACACTTGATGGTGGGCGTATTGGTATTGCGGCCCAGGCCTTGGGGATTGCTGAAGCAGCTTTCCGCTATGCTAAAAAATACTCACTTGAGAGAGTTCAATTTGGAAAGCCCATTGCTGACCTTCAGGCGATACAGTTTATTATTGCCGATATGAGCACAAAAATTGCGGCGTCACGTTTGTTAATTGCTGAGGCGAGTCGCCTTAAGGATCTTGGCCAGCCCTATTCCAAAGAGTCTGCCCATGCAAAAGTTTTTGCGGCGGAGTCTGCGATGTGGATCACCACGAAGGCCATCCAGGTTCTTGGTGGTAATGGTTATGTGCGTGAGTATCCTGTCGAGCGTCATTTTAGAGATGCTAAAATCACTGAAATATATGAAGGAACGTCTGAAGTTCAGCGCTTAGTAATTGCTGCTAACGAGCTCAAAGACCTGCGCTAAACCCTCAGAATGTTTGCCTTTGGATTCTATAAGTGCTACCAATGGTGATTGCACTTCATATGTCGTTGCTATTAATACCCGACCAGAGGTGACTGCCGTGGTTTTAAAGAGAATTTTGGAGAAAGTAGGTATGGCCAAGAAAAAAGCTGCCAAAAAGAACACAAAAAAAACAACTAAGGCCAAAGCGGCAAAGAAAAAGGTCACCAAGAAATCTACAGCTTCTAAAAAGAAGACAGCGAAGAAAGTTGCTAAGAAGAAAGTAACTAAGAAAAAACCTACGACTTCAAAAAAGACGGCAAAAAAAGTGGCTAAAAAAACAGCAAAGAAAACAGCAAAAAAAGTAGCTAAAAAATCAACGGCTTCCAAAAAGAAAGTGGCCAAGAAAGTAGCTAAAAAAGTCGCAAAGAAAGTGGCTAAAAAGGTCGCTAAAAAAGCACCTGCAAAAGTAGCAAAGAAAGTAGCTAAAAAAGTCGCAAAGAAAGTAGCAAAGAAAGTTGTTAAAAAAACAACTGCTGCTTCAAGTAAAGCTTCTAAAAAAGTAGTTGCTGCTCCTAAAAAAGATACTAAGAAAGTTGAAAAGAAAGTTGCCGTTAAGAAAGCAGCCCCTGTTAAGGCAGAGCCAAAGAAAAAGGCAGCAGGCTCTAAAAAAGCAACAACTCCTAAGAAAGCGGATCTTCTTAAAGAAGAGGAGATCGATCTAGAGCTAACGAAAAAAGAAAAGAAAAGTATTACCTCACAGGCCAAAGATAAAATTGGTGAAGGTATTGCTGATCTTAATAACGAATACTCACTTAAAGAAATTTTTGATGCTATAAAAACTCTTGAATTTTACACTTCTGATAGTGATGAATGTTTAACCCGTAACTGTGAAACACCTGCATCAACTTCAGGATATTGTCGTTTTCACTACATCTCTGGCTGGAAAGACATTAAGAAGAAGCAGAGAATTCTCGAGGAAGGACAGCTTCAAGAGTATATTGAAGGACTTGTCGAAAAATATCCTATCAAGTTCATCGAAGGTCTTGTCAGTGATTTAACTGATGAAAAGTCATTCTTCGCCATTTTAAAAGAAATGGATATCGATGCTGACGAAGAGTCCTACGAAGATAGCGAAGAAGGTGAAGATGATGATCAAGACATCGCCTTTGAAACTAAGGGGACGGTAACTCCTCGCTTCGACGACTAATTCTCTTAGTCTAGGTTATCGACAAGCCACGTAAGTAGCTTGTCGTGACAATCGAATATTTGCTCGGCACCTTCCTCATGCAAACTTTCGTGATGGCAGTCACCAAACCAATCGACAATAACGCACTTTATTCCAAAAGCTTTTGCGCCTTTGATATCAACTTCACTATCTCCAATTAAAACGATCTTACTCTTCTCCACATCACCTAACATTAGCTCCAACCCTTCTGGATGAGGTTTTGCAATGGATGTATCTCTAAACTGCATATCATGAAAAAGAGAAGTGAGGCCGAGGCCGTTAAAAATCTGCATTCCTGAATGCTTATCTCTTCCAGTCCAAACATAGGTCGCAATTTTTAGATCATGGAGGCGTTTAATAAACTCTATCGTTCCAGGAACTAAAGGGGGAAGGTAGTCCTTATTGATTTCATTTAAATCGTCGATAATCCCTTGAATGAAATCGTTCGTAGGATTTTCAACACCAAGATTGATAAGGAGTTGATGCCAATCCGGAACATAGGCTTCTTTTACCTCTTCTTTAGAAACGGTCCTCCCCATGTGTGTCGAGAGAATTTGATCGATAAGGTCATAAAAGTTTTGGAGACTGTTGATCATTGTCCCGTCATTATCGAAAACGACATGAGCACGGGCGCTATCTTTCGGATAACTCATTTTGTACCTTTTTTAGAGATCGTTTTTACAAGAATTCTAGCACAGTGCTCTTAAAAGGTATGGCGAACCTGTCCGAAGGCCACCTGGATTACAAGAGTGTGTTTCTTACCTTGTTCGGTGAAGTCATTTTTTTTGATGCCAACGCTATTTGATATTTTAGTCGTGACTTGTGCTTCTTTTGGGCTGGTGATTTCAACATTACCAGTGCTGAGGGCCACCTTAGACGAACCCTCGCTTGTCCAATTCATGTCGGTGAGTTTCACAGAACCAGCAGCAACATTTATTTGTACAGGCATTTCTCCTTTTGACCACGCAACAGTGCCAGCGGCCAAGGTTGTGGTGAGGGATTTGATATTACCAACTCCAACGATTTTACCTGCTTTTTGCGTGAGCTTTAATGTTGATTCTTTTGTGACTTGGAGATTCCAAGTAAGATCACAACCGCTCTCTCCAGTAAAAGATGTGTTTTCGACTTCGATAATGATTTTGTCTGCTTCTTCTCTATGGTGAAGAAGGCACCATTCGCGCCAACTAATCTTTTGGTATTCAAGCTTTATGCTTTCGCCGACGGTGATATTTATAAGGCCCGTATCATTAATGAGTTCAATTGAATTCTTTTGAGTGAGGATGGCCTCTTTTTTGGTCATTGAAGCGAGATTTGATTTTTCCTCTACACAGGAAAAAATACCAACTATAAGGAGAGTGAAAATTATTGATTTAATAACGCCTCCGCTTGAATCGAAAGGGCGATATTTTCTCTACTCACTTTATAATGGAAATTAAGTTCCTTATATTTTGCTTCAGTCCAGTTGCTTACGTAATCATTCCAGTCAGCATCAGCGAAATATGAGTCAAAGAATATGCCCATAGAATCAATGAGGGTATCGAGGTACTTTTCAGGCTCTTGATTTTTCTCATCAAGGTCCATACTAATAACATAGGTTATAGGTGCCATCTCAAGCTTTTCAGGATTAACTAAGCCGACTGCCAAAAAGAGCTCGTTAGGATAAGTCAGACCGTGAACTTGAAATGCCTTTTTTTGATGATCACATTGTTCTTTATAAACTCCGAAGAGGACAGACTCAACCTTCTCTCCCCATTTTGCTGGGAGTAAAGCACCAGGCTTTATTTGTTCCTTACGTGATAGCAAAATATTGCTCCTTATTTTTGACTCATACAGGGCCTGAACATACACTAGGTAAAGGCTTACGGTAAAGAAGGCACATGGATTTCAAAAAAATTCTCGAAAACTCTAAATTTCTTTTTCACTGGGACAATCACGACCTTCCCTATGATCTGAATGTTGTTGATATGCATGTTGAATCGCTGATATTTAAAGACAATATTGCGCTCCCTGTTAAAGATTCACCTAAAGTGACAGTTAGTATTAAAGTTAAGCATTATTGGCATGAGCTCCACTTTGACCAAACGGAATGGATTGTCGGAAATAATGGTCAAGTTTGTGGCCTGCGATTACTAGAACCTATTAAAACTCTCGAAGAGTTTAGGAAGAATCTTGAAATTGGGCTCTGCGTTTAACCCAAGAGACCTACCACTTCTTCTCTACTTATGCTTAAATTCCCCCGATTAAGATTCCAAGTTATTGAAGGAGATAGATATGGCCGTTTATTTACTATCAGGTAGTCGTACCCCAAGTGGTTCTTTTTTAGGTGCACTCTCAAGTGTTCCAGCGCCTCAGCTTGGAGCTGTCGCAATCAAGGGTGCACTAGACAAAATTGGCATGTCCAAAGATAAAGTAGATGAAGTTTTTATGGGTAACGTTGTGCAAGCAGGAGTTGGTCAGGCACCGGCCCGTCAAGCTTCTATTGCGGCCGGCCTTTCTGAAGCGGTTCCGTGTACAACTGTTAATAAGGTTTGTGGCTCTGGCCTACAGACTATTATCATGGGTGCCCAATCTATTGCGGCCGGGGATAACTCGCTTGTCGTCGCTGGCGGAATGGAGAATATGAGCTTGGCGCCTCATTTGATTCCGAACTCTCGCACAGGTAATAAGTTTGGTGCGGCCACTATGAAAGATGCCATGCAATGGGATGGTCTATGGGATGTCTACTCTGATAGACCGATGGGTAACTGCGCTGAAGAGTGTGCTAGAAAATATAATTTCACTCGTGAAGAGCAAGATGCCTTTTCTATTGAATCTTTTAAACGTGCTCAAAAAGCAATTGAAGAAGGTCACTTTAAAGCAGAAATTTCTCCTGTGACTATTAAGACTCGTAAAGGAGAGACAGTAGTTGAGCAAGACGAAGGTCCATTTAAGGCCAACTTTGAAAAGATTCCTCAACTAAGACCTGCCTTTGAGAAAGATGGAACAATCACTGCAGCCAATGCTTCAACTATTAATGATGGAGCGGCAGCTGTATTAATTGGCGGAGACGAGTATAAAGATCAGGCATCTTTTAAAATTCTCGCTTATGCCAAGCATGCTCAAAACCCTACATGGTTTACGACAGCTCCTGTTGAGGCCATGAAAAAGTGTTCTGAAAAAGCAGGTATCCCTTTACAAGATATTGATCTATTTGAAATCAATGAAGCCTTTGCGGTTGTAACAATGGCGGCAATGAAGGAACTTGAGCTCCCAAGAGACCGAGTAAATGTGTTCGGTGGCGGAGTAAGCCTGGGTCATCCGATCGGGTGTTCAGGGACTAGAATTGTCGTAACTTTAATGAATGCTCTTGAAGCTAGAAATGGCCGGTACGGAATGGCCTCTATTTGCATCGGAGGCGGAGAGGCCTTAGCATTGTTAATAGAAAAAGTTTAAGGATAGAGATTATTTAAAGAGGATAGGATGTCCCAAGCAGCACCCGTAAAGCAAAAAAAATCAGGCATAAGGACCTTTCAACCTGGAGAGGTCCTATTTAAAGAAAGCGATCCAGCTACATCTCTTTTTATTATTCAAAAAGGTCAGATTAGACTCTACCGTCCGAAAGGGCGGGGTTTTGTTGATCTTGCGATTTTAAGATCTGGTGAAGTTATTGGTGAGATGGCCTACTTCGATGAAAAGAGCCGTCGCCGCTCTTGCTCAGCTGCAGCTATTGTTACAACTGATGTCATTGAAATTTCATTTGTTGCCTTTGCTAAGACGATGGAAGGTCTTAACCCTTGGTTTAAAACAATCATTAATACGCTTGCTGATCGCTTAAGAAAGACGAATGAAAGAGTAAGAGACCTAGAGTCTAACTCTGTTGGTTTTGGAAAAGGTGGCAAGGTTGCTGACTATGTCTTTTTTCATACAACGGATATTATGCGTGCCTTGGCGACGATATACTTAGTATTTAGTTCCCACGGAGAAAAGCTAGAGAATGGGCAATATCAAGTTCATATGAATAAGCTTAAGTTTTATCTGTTTGATGTCTTTAACGTACCCGAAATTAAATTTGAAGAATTTCTTAATATGCTTAAAGAAGAGCACTATGTGGAGATGGCAAAAGATGAGGATGGACTTCCCAAAAATCTTCGTATGAGAAACCCTGATCAGTTTAGGTCGATTTCAATTTTTATGAATCAACAAAAGCTTATTGAAGATGAGAAGAAGTTAAAGGTTTCCTCTAAGTGTGAAAGATTTTTAAGTCGAGTTCTTGAGCAGTTGAAAACGGCCGATAAGCCTCAGGCCATGGCCGATATTTCGCTAATCCTTGCAGACTTTAAAGAAAGGAAAGTTCCAATAAATGATGGAGACTTCAAAGATGCGGTCGATGCTGGTTTTGCTGAAGATCTCCTTGTAGGCGAAGATAACCGGCTTACTTCAGTCATCAATATCGATAAGCTTAGAAAGGTTTTTCCTGCGATCCGATTACAAAATGCAATTAAAAGAATTAATGAGAAAAAAGCGAAGGAGGGAGGCTACTAAGTCTCTTCCTCTTTTTTGACTTTGAAGTCAGCTTCTATTGTGTCCCCATCATTTTGAGTTGATCTACTTCTATGTTCACCATCAACGATGATCGTTCTTTTGAATGAAAAGGGTCTACTTCTATTTAAAACAAAAGACTTTTCAGATGTTTCACCACCCAAAGCAATTAACCAAGAAATCATGACAATAATGGGATTGGTATTCCAGTAGGCAACGGTCGCTAAGAAGGCCACAAGAAAGCGAGGAGCAAAAAGCCAAGCGATCCACCAAAGAAATCCACCACTAACGACTGAGCTAAACAATAAGGTAAGCCTTGGAAAAAGAGTGATGAAAATAAGGAAGAAGACACCCCTTGTTTGCCAGAAATTAACAGTTCCAAAATCAAACTGGAAGCTTTGCATCAGAATAGTCGATAGTCCGGTGAGAATGAGGAATAGAGCTAGAATTTTTAAGACTGTGTTCATTAGTCGGTTTTATGTCAAATAAGATGTTCTTTCAATGTAAGAAAGATTTAGAGAAATTTTTTCATAAGATCTCTTTTTCAGAGATAATGGTTAGGTTCACTTTATTCACAAATTCCAAGGAGGGAACCTGTGAGAGTTCTTTTATTAATGCTAGTTTTGGCAATTCCAAGTACCTTTGCCTGCACAATGGACGGTCAAGAAGGCTTCATGCCTGAAAATGATATGAGCATTCCCGTTGGCTCAAAAAATGCAAACTCTATGACAGAGGAGCGCTTCAATGAAATCATTGATAAAGTTGAAGCCGTTTATGCTCCGATTATTAAAAAAGAAAGAAGGGCCCGTTTAAAAGTTAACCGTAAATGGACGGATGACACTGTAAACGCATCAGCTCAACAATTCTGGAAACTGTGGATTGTTAATATGTACGGTGGTCTCGCTCGCCACCCTGCCGTAAGTGACGATGGATTTGCTCTCGTTGTTTGTCATGAGCTTGGGCACCACCTTGGTGGAGCACCTAAGAACACACTTCCAATGGGATGGGCATCAAACGAAGGTCAGTCTGATTACTTTGCTTCTCTAAAGTGTTTTAGAAAAGTATTTGGTGATGATGACAATGCCGCAATCATTAGTTCTATGAATATTGATGCTTATGCAGCTGCACAATGTGCGGCTCAATGGGGTAACGATAGTGACAAGGCGTTGTGTATTCGTGCAGCCATGGCAGGTAAGTCATTGGCGACTCTCTTAGGTGGAGGCACTCGTTCAGTAAACTTTAAAACTCCTGATACCTCTGTCGTTGATAGCACTAATAATCGTCACCCAAAGGGACAGTGTCGTTTGGATACTTATTTCCAAGGGTCACTTTGTACAGTGCCTCATACAACTGACGTTTCTAAAAGTGACGCAACTGTTGGAACTTGTAACAGAAGTAAAAATGATCAAATGGGCGTAAGACCACTTTGTTGGTACAAACCTTAATTTATTAACATCAAACAATTAAAGGATGGGCCTCCGAATGGAGGCCATTTTTTTTCTTATTATCACTCTTTTATTTCGGAGGGATATTCCAAGTTTCCTTATTCCAATCATAAGTCTCATGAGGATAGAACTGATTCTTATAATTCATTGATTGGTTTTCTTCAATAAAGTAACCAAGGTAATAATATTTTTTTTGAGATTCCTTGGTGTATTCAATTTCTTTTAATGCGCCAAAGATGCCCAGACTTCTTTTCTCATAATCAGGGTCATAGATAAAATAAACACTACTGGTCGCCTCTACCGAAAGGTCTAAAAAACCGACGGCCACAAGTTTGTCATCCAGAAAAAATTCACTAAGAACACTGGCCGTTGAGGGAGTAAAGTGAGTTTGAATGAAATCTTCCCGGCTACCTGTCTTTTCTTTGTCCTGATTAAATCTAATCTTTGAGTGCATAACAAAGAGTTGATAAATTTCTTCTCGATAGAGAGGGGGGTTGTAGAAAACGCTGATGTCTTTATTCTTTTTAAGGACTCGTTTTTGACTCTTTGTCGGTTGAAACTTATCGGCCAAGACCCTAAGTGGAAGGCACTTCTGGCAGGTCTGGCAATTCGGTCTAAAGAAATAAATACCAAATTTTCTAAAACCACGTTCTAGACAGCTATTAAATTCTTTAGAATCTACTTCAGTGGCCAGAAAGAATTCGTGTCTGGCCAACTGATTGTCAATGTAAGGACATTTTTCTTCAGGCGATAGCCTTGGTGGACTTAGCAGTTTCATAGGAACAGCTTTTCAATTTCTACGAGCTAGGGTCATAGATAACTTCAATAGTCGCACCATTTGAATAAACAGCATTTCCAAAGAGCTGAATAAAGTAACCCGACTTATCTAATGAAGGATTACCCACACAATAGTTTGTTGAGTTGCTAGGACAAAAGTTACCTGGGCCTGAAATCTTTATGTTTTTGCTCGTAAAGTACTGAGGCTGTCCGCCGGACTTGATAAGCTGCCAACCATTTGTCGTTGATTGAGGAACTATTTGACCATTAATTTTTAACTGAATTGAAGATTCAACAGGCTTGGTTTGTAAATTAACATAACCGAACCACTCTTTTGGGCTTTGTGTTTGGACACGAATACATTCTGGATAGTTTACAATCGCGTTTCCATAAAGACGAACAACGTAACCAGTAAATGGCTCGCCTGGTGTTGGTTCAAACCTAGTGTTAACTGTTTGGACATAGTTATTAAAAGTAAAACCTGAAGCACCACCTGGAATCGGTGGATTAAGCTTCGGCATTTCTACACCCTCTTTAAAGACACGAATCTCTTCGGGATCAATAGAACTGGCACCACTCGACGCCAACGGCCAGTAGTTGTAGCGGTGAGTGATAAGAGTGTCATTGATAGAAGCATTTATTCCGTCAAAAATTGAAGTAAAGCTTGATTGAGCACAAATATCATAAGAATCAAACATACCATCAGAGCGAGTGTTCTGATCGGACTGCCTGTATTCTGGAACTCCTCCAACACGGTAAGGTTCTAAATAAACCCTTTTAGAGAACTGTTGATAAGTTGCACCTTTTTTCCATGAAGAAACACCACCGCAACTATTGCCATTACCATAATCGTTAAAGGCGGTAACAGACATAAATCTCATCTGAATAGAGTTAAGATTAATGCCAGTACAGTTTCCACTTTGAGGTGAGTAGTTACCTCTTAAACAAAGCATCTCTTTTGATTTATCGTTCAAGTAAGCCTGACGGTCAGCTTCTGCAACAGGGTACCTTTCCCATGAAGAATCGTCTTGGTTACTCATGAGTACGACATAGACATATGAGTTTGCACGGAAAATACCATTACTAACATTTCCTTTTATAAGATCAATGGCACGATCGACGCCTTGTTCTCTTGAGCCATTTGCATAACTAAAGTTAAGACTTTGAGCCGCTAGGGTACGATCAATTTTAAGGTTAAGGGCACTACTCGCGAGGCCAATAGTATTTTCAGAAATAAGCTTGGCCTGAGAATTGAGTGAGTCAGAGTTTCCTACTACGAGGGGGGCCATCATCACATGATAATCAAAACGACTTGAAATATTATCAATAGTTCTATTGAGTGCTTGTTTAGTTTGATCATTAATGAAAACTGAGCTGGTAGAGTTATCCCAAAGAAAGAGGAAATCTACTTTTGGCTTAATAAGGGTGAAAGACGAACAGGCATTAAAGTTAAAAGTATTAATTGGGTTCGAGACTTCACTTTGGCTGACCCGCTTAGGAGCAAATGCTTCTTCGCCACAGGCAGAAATAAAGAAGACTATAAGAATATAAGTAATAATGTTTTTATGTTTTCTGATCATGAAAATTTCCTAGGTTTTACCTAATTCTCTAGTCTTATCGTCAAATGGGCCAAAAACCTTTAAGAGTGGCCGAGAGGAGACCTGTTGGTTGTCATAAATGCTCGGTTACTGGTTATTCTTGCCCTCTAGGGCTAACGGCCAAGGCCTTGTAAAATAGGTAAGGTATTGTTTTTATGATGAAATATTTCTGATTATAAGTGAAGAGGGAGAAGTCATGAGCGCTCAATGGTATTACGTTCAAGGAAGCGAGAGGGTTGGTCCTGTTGAAAAAGAGGATATTGAAAAATTATTTCATGACGGAGTGTTGAACCCGGATTCATACGTATGGTGTAAAGGATTTGATAACTGGAAAAATTTAAATACTATTGATGAGTTTGATTCTCTTTTAATGGGGGGGGCAGGTGCTTCATCTATTCCCGCTATAAGTGAAGACTTTGAAGACGATGAGATCGATAACATTCCTCAATTGGATAGTAGTAATGATTTCTCATCTGAAGAAGAACCTAGTTCTTTTGAGCTTCAAAGTGTTGATTATGAAAACAAAGTATTTACTATTAAAGTTGGCTACGACCGTGGTGGCAATGAAACAGAATACGGACCCTTTTCTTTAAGCCAATTAAATAGGGCCTTCGAAGAACAAAGAATAAATGAAAAAACATTTATATTTACACCTGGAATGACCACGTGGGTACTTCTAGGTGATTTTGAACGATTTGAAGATATTGCGGGGAACCTACCCCCAAAAATTACAGACGAAGATCGTAGATTTAATGTTAGAAAACCCTTTGTCGCTCGGCTCTTCTTTCACGATAACGAAAAGGTTTATGAAGGGATTTGTCGCGATATATCAGTTGGTGGGTTGCAAATCTTAGTCTCTGAATATCCGTGCAGGGTGGGTGATAAGGTCTCAATGAATGTTCATCCCGATAATTCTGATTATCATTTTACCGCTTCAGGTAAGGTTGTAAGAAAGCTTGAAGGGAACGCTGGTTTTTCCCTACGCTTTGAAGATTTAGCTCCGGATGCGCACACAGCGATTCAAAGCTATATAAATGAATATTGATGCTTTTAATAAAAAGACGATTTCAGATATTGATGGAATTTTAACGTCTTCTTTTACCTTTAACCGTGGGACAAATGAAAATTTTCTCTATGGAAGGTCTTATGAAACTAGATCTACAGAGAAGAGGCATGTCATATTTTTGCATGATATTGGAGAGCACGGTAATCGCTATCAAGATTTTTTTCACTCTTTCTTAAATCATTTTAAAGACCCTGATTTGGCCTTTCATACCCTGGACTTTAGAGGACATGGGAAAAGTAGTGGAACTAGAGGTCATTTGAAAAGTATTGATGACCTCTGTTTAGATATCATTGGTCTGACTAATCAACTGGAAGAGAGTGGTAAACCTGTTATTTTTATGGGACTAGGCTTAGGTGGAATTGTTGCCTTAAAAATTCTTCATCTTCACTTTAGTCTTTTATCAAAAAAAGTGGGAGGTTTGATTTTATTAAATCCCGCCTTAAAACTAAATTGGTCCTTCCCAAGTATATTAGAGGCTGTCGCAAAAAGAGATTACCTTTCTCTTTCAAAAGTGAAGCTTCCATTTGTTGTAGAGGGAAAGCTTTTTTGTGGTGATTCTTATATTGCTGAGGAGTTTGACAGTGACCCTCTTATAAACCACTCTCTGACATGGGGTAGTTTATTAGAGTTGCAGCACAATGCTACCTTGATGAGAACTTCAGCTTATTACCTTGATATACCGGTTTTTGTGGGGATATCGGGAAAGGGGCGGCTCTATGAAAGGAAAGTAGTTGAGCTTTTTGCTAAAGGAATAGCTGATTGTACTTATGTGGACTATTTAAATGCTTCACATGACCTACTTCATAACTTTGAATGTGAAAAACTCTCACAAGATGTTTATAATTGGTTTAAGAAATATTTTTTAAATCCATAAGGTAAAGTATGTCTAAAAAACTGTTTTTAATTTTCCTTTTAACATTCTCCTGTTCAACGTTGAATAAGAACATGGTTAAAATTGGAACCTATGATATTAGTGGCGGTGTTTTTGAAAATTTAAAGTGGGATACAAGCTTAACCTTTAAGAGGATTTCATGGTTTAAAGAACTGACCCTTACATTTGAAATTTTTATGACAACGGTTACAAAAGACAGCCCTTTTTATGTTTGGTTTTCAGAAGATGAAAAAAGAATGGTCGAGAGCTGTCTGGATAATAAGATTGTATTAACTTACGCTTGGGATCCTATGCAGATTTCTAGAGAAGGCTTTTATGCGGAAGTTGAAAAGCTTGGTTATGAAAGAATGTCTATTCCAAACTTTCACAGCCATGTGAAAATGCACCCTAACTTTGCAAGGATCAATGTTTATCTCTATAAAACTAGTTTGATTTGCCGTAAAAAAATTGGTGATCAAAAATTAGTGATCTCCTTTCCTGGATTTAATTCTGTAACATTATAATAGGTATACTTGTTGCTATTGTCATTTCAACTGGTTGGAGGGCAACTAACTGAGTTTATCTCACAAAAATCACTCAATAAATTACTCTCTATTACCGAAAAGAAGTTAAGGAGTAGAAGGTAAGATGTCTGAAAAGAAAGAAAGATTTGGTCGATATTTAATTTTAGATCACCTTGTAGATGGTGGCATGGCCAAAATTTGTCGTGCTCGCTTCTTGGGTGAACAGGCGGATAAGGTCGTCGCCATTAAGATGATTCAGCCACAATATTCTTCAGACGAATCTTTTAAGAAAATGTTCATGGATGAGATTAAGGTAACTTTTGGCCTTCTTCATCCTAACATCGTTCAAACATATGATTATGGTTTACAAAAAGATCAACTCTTTGTGGCCATGGAATATTGTGATGGTAGAAACTTAAAAGAGTATCTAGACCGGTTACGCCAAAAGAAATTTGTTTTTCCTGTAGAAATTAGTATTTATATAATTTCTCAAGTATGTCAGGGGCTTCATTACTCCCATACCTTTACAGATAAGTTAACAGGAAAAGCTGCTCACATTATTCATCGTGATATTTCTCCGCATAACATCATGTTAACTTATGATGGAGCGGTAAAAATAATAGATTTTGGGATTGCGAAAGCTAATACAAATTCTGAAGCAACTCAAGCTGGAACCATTAAAGGTAAGCTTAGTTATCTTGCACCAGAGTATCTTGATGGCCTTGCCCTTGATGCTCGTTACGATATGTTTGCGGTAGGTATTACATTATGGGAAATGCTTTGTAGTCGAAAGCTATTTAAAGCAGCAAATGATTTAGCAGTATTGAAGAAAATTCAAGAGTGTAAAATTCCACCTCCATCAAAAATAAATCCAAATGTTCCTAAGGAACTTGATGATATAGTCTTACAGGCTTTAAAAAAGGATCGGAATAAAAGATTTGAGAACATGGATCAATTAAACCGTGCTCTTATTAAATTCCTCTATGCCAATTACCCCGATTTTAATTCGTCTGATCTCTCTTATTTTGCAAAAGAGCTCTTTAAAGAAGAAATTAAAAAGGATCGCGAGACGCTATTCGAGTTTGGTAAGATTGATATTAAGTCTTACTTAGCGGATTGGAAAACCGAACAAGAGGGCGGAACAATAAGGCAGGATCAAAAGGAAGCAGAGGCCAAAGGAAAAGAGTCGACAAATACTAATACAAGAAAAAAGGAAAATGTATTAGATTTTGGTTTTGATGAAGAAACAGCAACTAAAACAAGTCTTAAGAAAAGAAAAACCAAAGTAAAGGCGGGTAGCTCTAAAATAGCATCTGCTAAAACCGAAGGTGAGCCTTTTCAGATGATCGATGGTGATAATCTCAAAATGACAGCTGCTCCTAGTAAAAAGAATGTCGTTTCTATGGGGTCTGCTACATCAACAAAAACTAAACGTAGCCGTAAAGGAAAGACGTCGACCAAAACGGGTGTCCTTTCTATAGATACAAAAAAACATAAAAACTTAAAAATGATTTTTGCACTTACGGCCTGTCTTCTTTTTGCCGCTTATTTTGGAAAAGATGACATTCCCATTTTAAAGGCCATATTTGCTGGGCGAGATCCAGCAAGTGATAAACTTGTGATTAAACAGTTACCCAAAGACGAAGATTTACATAATGGACTTAACAGGGTTAATGATCAACTTAAGAATGGTATTCGCCTTTCTAATTTCGATGGTCAAATTTATAAGGTCTATATAGATGGAAAGGAAACAAAACCTGATTTTCTTAAAAAAGTTTCAGTTAAAGCGAATTTACCATTTTTTCTTAGAGTAGAACGTCCTGGTTTTGAACCTTTTGTAAAAGAATATACCGTTCGTCGTGGTGAGATGGAAACAATAGAGATACCGAATTTGAAGCCTATGGCATTTGGATACCTTTATCTTTCCCGCGGTTGCCAAATGTATGGAACTTTATCATTTGATCTTTATGGTGAAAATCGTGTGGAGAGAGTTCCTATTATAAGCCCATTTGGTATTCCTTTTCCTGTTAAAGGTGATGGAAGAGTGCCGGCAGATGAGAGTGGGCGTGCTAGGTATACGATTTACTTTAAAAAAACTAACGAAAATATTCAGCGTAAAATTTCTTTTTCTTTTGAAAAGGATGAAGATCGGATCGATCTTTGTGATCTTTAATAAGTACTAATCATCCTTGTTTTGTTTGAAAATATTATTCTTCCGCATATTTATTAGTCGCATGATTTCAGCGGCCGTTTCCTCAAGAGCTTTATCCGTGACATTAAAAACTGGCCAGCGCTTATTTTCTTTGAAAATTGCGTTTGCCCATTCGAGCTCTTCTAGAACTTTTGATTCGTTGGCATAGTCACCTGTTATATTTTCAGCACCTAAACGTGACAGTCTATTCTTTCTTATTTGTTTAAGGGCTTCAGGTTCTATCGTTAAGGCAAAGATCTTTCTCTGATCGATTTTAAAAAGCTCATCAGGTAATTTCGTGCCTAAAACCAAGGGAACATTCGTTACTTTTAGTCCATTAAGACTCAGGTAGAGAGAGAGCGGGGTTTTTGAAGTTCTTGAAATTCCTACAAGTATAACATCCGCCAAATGGAGTGATTTTAGATTTCTTCCATCATCATGATTAAGAGTAAACTCCATTGCCTCTACTCTCTTATAATAAGCATCATTTACTTGGTGAAGTAGTCCTGGTTCTCTGTTGGGTTCTTGGTCAAAGTAGTTTGAGAATGTTGTTAAGGCCGGGCCAAGAAGGTCTAGGGTTCTTACATGCTTTATTCTCGCGACCTCTGCAATATACTCACGTAGCTCTACAGAAACAAGAGTGTATATGATGAGATCATGATGAACTGCTGCTTCAGAGAAAATGGCATCAATTTGCTCACTGGTTCGGATAGATTTGTAGCGAGTAAAGTATACGTCACGCCCTTTAAACTGGGTCATGACGGCCCGGCTTATCGTCGTCGCCGTTTCCCCTGTACCATCCGATATTATAATAATTTTGAGTCGTTTTCTTTTTTCCATAGTTAGTTATCTATAACCTGTTTAAAAAAATCAAAAAAATCGTGAATAATTATTTCTGATTGTTCTATTGGATTATAAGTCATTTTAGGTGAAATTTTTTTAAAAAAGGTTTTTTGAGACTTTGCGAGCTGCCTGGTATTGATATAAATTTCCTCAGCAAGACCCAGTAGGTTAGTAGGGCTTTCTTCCTTATTTTCCTCAATAAATTGAATACATTCTTTGTATCCAATTGATTGCAGTGGTTTCAAATCACTGTTGTAAGGTTTATTTAAAATGTCTCTAACCTCTTGTATAAGGCCAGTCTCAATCATCTTGTTGGCGCGCTTCTCCATCAGCTCCCAATGTTTATCCTTAGGAACCTCTAAGTAAATATGATAAAGGCACCAAGAACTCTCTCTTAGTTGAGAGAAGTCATATGGACCTGCTTCATCCATAACATCTTTGAACGTACTGAATTTTGAGTGATGAGTGAGGTAGTGTTCTAGCGCCCTCAGTGTTCGATAGCGATCATTTTCATGCACTTTTTCATAGGAGCTATGGTCGACATCCTTTAAGAACTCTCGGATGCCACTCCAGCCTTTTTCTTTCTCAATCTCTTCTAGTTTTAGGATGGCCAAATTATTGGGCGCACCAACTTCATACATGCCCTTTAGTAGGGCCCGAATATAAAAGGCTGAACCGCCGACAAGAATAGGAATCTTATTACTTGCATGGAGGTCTTCTATTATTGGTAAGGCCAGATCACAATAATCACTAGCATTCATAGAGTCAGTTATACTGGTATGGTCAATTAAATGATGGGGGATATTTTCACGCTCCTCTAGACTTGGCTTGGCGGTTCCAATATTGAGCTCTTTGTAAAAGAGCAGAGAGTCTGCGTTGATAACTTCACTTAGGTAATTTCTTCTCTTTAATTCTTTTGCGAGGACAATCGAGAGAGCGGTTTTTCCAGTTGCAGTAGCACCTGAGATAAGAATGATAGGCTTTTTAGCTTTATTAAAGCTGGAAGTTTCGTTCATAAAATTCGTCATTTACTTCGAGAAGAAATCGATTCTTTTGTAGGTTTGCTTTTTCAGCAATGTCTAAATAACTGGAATCTTCAAAGCTTTGTTCAATGAATTCTTCATTAAGTAGAATACTTTTTACTACCTCAGTCGGTTTTTTTAACGTTGCTAGGTGGTTATGAATGGCCCTTAAGGCAATTGTTTGTTGATCAATACGTTCACAAATAAAGCCCCACTTCTCAAGATCTAGTAGGTTCTCTTCCTCATTATCAAGAGGGGAAAGAGTGAGAGGTTCACTTATGAGCAGCGGTAAAAAGTCTTGGTCATGGTTATGAGAAGCTTCCCTAAGGCATTTCGAAAGCTCAATCCAAAACTGTTTCTTTGAGAGAAGGAATTGCTTGTCTCCTTCCTTAATAAATAGGAGATCTCCAGCAGATATATTTTTTGTGGATGGAGACAGCTCTCTATTATAGTTATTTTCTCCTTCATTTAAACGGCCGAGGAAACTTTGAGGCTCATAGAATTGAGGAGAGAGTGAATCATTTCCTGAGTTATTTTGCCAATTACCCTGCTGAAATGAGCTTTGGTTTACTGGGGCTGCATTTTGTAGGACTAATTTTTTTAACTTTGAGGAGAGCAAGGCGGTAATGACGGGAAGTTTGAAGAATTTAATTTGTGTCTTGTTAGGGTGTACATTTACATCAATAAGATTTTCAGGCACATCAATAAATATACAGTAATGTCCGGTTTCACCTTGAGGATAAAGCCCTTCCATACCTCTTAGGATCGTCTGATGAATTTGGCGATCCGTAAATATTCGCTTATTGGCAAAGAGATAATGTTTCTTATGAGCATTGCCCCTAGATGAAGACTCTGACACAAATCCCCAGACTCGATGTCCTTCATAGGATTCGTCAAAGGCCAAGAGCTCTTTGTTTTTGTTGCGTGAATAAAGAACCTGCTTAATTCTCTGTTCACTAATTTCACAAGGAGGGTAAAACTCTTTATCTTGGTCATCCCACTTTATTGAAAAGCTTACGTGGGGATGGGCCAAGAGTGTGGATTCTAAAATACGTTTAATGGCATTCTTTTCAGACTGTACACTTTTTATAAATTTGAGGCGGGCAGGAGTATTAAAGAATAGATCTTTTATATAAAGGGATGTTCCTTTAGGTAGGTTGTCTTGCTTATCATGGGCAAGACACTCACCACCGTGAAAGATGATCTTTCCACCATTGGCAGCATTGTCTTCCTTGGAGCTAGTACAAGTAATTCTAGATACGGCGGCAATGGAGGCAAGTGCTTCTCCTCTAAAGCCATAACTATTTAGGCGGTAGAGGTCTTCGAATTTTTCAATTTTTGAGGTTGCGTGGCGACAGAAGGCGAAGGGGAGGTCTTCGAAAGTCATCCCATTACCATTGTCTACAACCGATATAAGTTCCATTCCATTGGCAATAATATGAATATCAATCTGGGTGGCATTAGAATCAACACTATTTTCTAAAACTTCTTTAATGAGACTGGCCGGTCTTTCGATGACTTCACCGGCCTTAATTTGATCGACTAAATGTTCAGGAAGAAGATGGATATTGGAAGATGAATCTAGGTTAGTTTCGCCGTAAAAGAGTGTCATTTAGCTCGGTAAAAATTAACCTGATTTCTTCCTCCTTGTTTAGACTTGTAAACAGCTTCGTCAGCACGTTTAAACAAGTCAGTCCCTGTCGCCACTCCTTGGCGATAGTCAGCAACACCAATAGAGGCCGTTACTGGTAGACGTTTTTCGTCGTAAATAAATTCGTGGCCTTCAACAAGCTTTCTTAATCTTTCAGCGATTTCGAAGGCCTGTTTCAAATTTGTTTTAGGTAAGAGAATGACGAATTCTTCACCACCGTAACGGGCAAAGACATCTTGGTCTCTTACACCATTACTTCTGATAATGGCCGCCATATCGCTTAGGACGAAGTCGCCTGCATCGTGGCCGTAACCATCATTAAGATTCTTAAAGTGGTCTAGATCAAAAACAATTAAGGAGAGTGGGTTGCCCGTCACCTTAGACTTTTTAACCTCTAGATCTAAGGCACTGTTAAAATAGCCTTTGTTATAGCAACCGGTATGCTTATCGGTATTAGCTTCATGTTGAAGTTTATCGTAAGTAAGCCTTTCTGGATCACCTTTAGGTAAGTACTTAAGGGCAATACTGCCAAGCTTTATCATGTCGCCTTTGTTGAGCTGTACTTGGCCTTCTATTTTCTTATTATTTACAAAGGTTCCATTTCTTGAACCAGCGTCTTGAACAAAATGAGTATAGCCATCTTTTGATAGTACTTTAAAATGGTAGCGAGAAATGCCATTGAACTCTAAAGGGATGGTGTTGTCTGGATTACGACCAGCGGTTACTTCACTTTGAACGATATCAAATATAGTGCCATTAAGGTCTCCTCCAACAACAAGAAGAGCAGCCGGCTTTTTGTCAGCTTCATTTTCAGCAGCGGCGAGCGCTGCTTTTATATCTGTTAAAACGACGGTTGAATCGTCACCGGCCATTTTTAATTCCCTTGATGCTGTAGAAATAAGGCGAAGTTAAAATAATTGCTATTTTATCCTTAGTGCCTAGTCTTTTCAACTAGGTAGTGAGTCCTAGGGTAAAATAGCTGTTAAATTTCAGCATTTATCTAAAAATTCGAAAGCATAGCGTTTACCGGCCTCAACACCTGGTTGATCGAAGGTGTTTATGCCTAGCATTATGCCTGTTAAGGCGGTAAGTGACTCTAGAAAAAGCAATAGTTGACCAAGATGGTAGGCATCATTGCTCTCTAGGGTAAGTACCATATGGGGACGGTTGGCAGCTTCAAAGGCTTTTATGGTGCCTTTTAATTCGGCATTCATGAGGCTTGAGAGGCTATGTCTGTTAAGTTTTTTAAAGGATGGAGTCTCAAATGAGCTTTCCAAAGAGAAATCAACGTGAAAATTTTCTACTTCAATAAGGAGAAAGGTTTTGTCATAGGGTCCTTCCATGAAGAGTTGTACTTGGGAGTGCTGATCAGTAGCACCATAGGCGGGTACTGGTGTAAAACCGGTGTAAACAGTTTCTCCATCATTATTAAGTTTCTTGCCGAGAGACTCGGCCCAAAGTTGGACGAACCAAAACGAAAGGTCACGTAGTTTGGATGAGTAGGGCATTAGTACGGTTTGTGAGAAGCCTTCCTCTTTAAGACTCATGAGATAGTACGCACTTTTAAGGAGAATATTTTCATTCAACTGTGTGTTTAGTAGATCTTTCTTAATATCTTGGGCCCCAGCTAATAATTGAGCGCCATCGATACCGGCAAAGAGGGCCGGCAAAAAGCCAACAGGAGTTAAGACACTAAAGCGTCCACCAATATTAGAAGGAATCTCTAAGCAGTAAATACCAAATGTTTTAGCAATAACGAGGAGGTCACTTTTTACTGGGTCAGTAGCGAAAACAAAGTAGTTTTTAAATTCTTTTTCACTAACACCTTTTTCTTTTAACCAGTTTGATATAATCGCCATCGCAGCTGAAGTCTCTGCAGTCCCCCCACTTTTTGAAACTATATAAAAGAGAGACTTTTGGTAGTCGAGAGAGGCAAGTTGTTGAGATAACTTTTCAGGGTCAATATTGTTTATAAAAGTAAAACTTCTTTTTTGATCACCTAAGGCAGATACCAACATCTCTGGTCCTAATGAGCTGCCGCCAATACCTACTTGAATAAATTGTGTTCGAGATTGAAACTTCTGAAATATTTCAACACATGAACTTAGGAGTTCTTTTCTTTTGTTGATGTGAAAAAAGCCGACTTCTGGATTATCAATTGTCTGAAGGAATAACTTCCAATGTTCTTGAACGAGAGAGTTCTCTTTATATTTGGGAAGAATACGTTCTTCATTATCAAAAGATATTTTGAGACTCATAACTAATCCTTAGTGTTCTTTTTTTAGATGGCGAGCAATGACCACTCTTTGAATCTGGTTAGTACCTTCAACAATTTGAAGAACCTTGGCGTCTCTCATCATTCTTTCTACGGGGTACTCGGAGGTATAGCCAACACCTCCATGAATTTGGACAGAGTCAGTTGTTACTTTCATGGCAACATCTGTTGATTTAAGCTTCGCCATTGCACAGAGCTTTGAATTGACTTCACCTTTATCGAGAAGTTCTGCGGCCCTTTCAACTAAGAGACGAGAGGCCTCAAGCTCTGTGGCCATATCGGCCATCATAAATTGGAGGCCTTGAAAATTAAAGATTGGCTGATCAAACTGATTTCTTTCTAAAGAATATCTTACCGCTTCATCTAGTGCTCTCTCTGTTAGGCCAACAGCAATGGCACCGATAGTTACTCGACCCGCATCTAGACCACCAAGAGCAACTTTAAACCCTTCACCTTCAGTTTTAATAAGGTTTTCTGCAGGGACAAAGCAGTTTTGAAAAAGAACCTCACGCGTTGGAGAGGCCTTCCAGCCCATTTTCTTTTCCTTTTTGCCGAAGCTAAACCCTTCAGAACCGTCTTCAACAATAAAAGCACTTACGCCACTAGAACCTTCACCACCAGTTCGTGCCATAACAATATAAGTTTTAGCTATTCCGCCAGAGGTGATCCACATTTTTGAACCATTTAGCATATAGCCACCATCTACTTTCTTTGCGGTGGTTTTTAGGGCCTTTGCATCAGATCCAGAGCCTGACTCTGATAAGCAAAAAGCACCGATTTCTTGACCACTTGTTAGAGCAGGAAGAAATTTTTTCTTTTGATCCGCATTTCCAAATTTCTCGATGATTCCTTGAACCATAGTTGAAACTGAAACTGTTACTGCATAGGAAACGGAAGACTTCGCAATTTCTTGAAGAGCAAGGCAGAAGTCAGTATAGCCAAGACCGGCACCGCCATATTCCTCTTGTATGGTCATGCCGCAAAAGCCTAAAGCACCTAGTTCTTGAAAAACTTCCATACGAAAATTTTCATGAGCGTCATCATGTTCAGCATGAGGCTCGATTTTTGCTAGTCTAAATTTTTCAAGTTGAGATTTCAGTTCTCTTTGGAGTTCGTTCATCTTACTGTGCCGCCTCTTTAAGAAGATTCTTTGCAATAATCATAATCATTACTTCATTGGTGCCAGCACCAATTTCATTAAGCTTGTTATCCCTCATCAGTCTCTCTACTGGGAACTCTCTCGAGTATCCATAGCCGCCATGCAGTTGAATGGCGTCTAGCGCTATTTTGGTTGCCATCTTAGGGATTTGTAGTTTCGCCATAGCTGCAGAGACTGGCCCTCTATCTCCTTGATCGTAGCGGTAACAGAGATTGTAGAGAAAGTTTCTCATCATCTCTGTTTCAGTTGCCATTTCTGCGATCATCTTTTGGATGAGCTGATAGTCGCCAATATTTTTTCCAAATTGCTTTCTTTCATTCGCATATTTTAAACACTGATCGGTACATGCCTGGGCAATTCCGAGGGATATACCGGCAATGGTTAGCCGCTCAATATCTAGGTTTTTCATCATGTGATAAACCGATTGACCTTCCTCTCCAACGAGGTTTTCAGAAGGAACAGAGACATTGTCGAAAATGAGCTCACCGGTGGGAGAGCCCCTCATGCCCATTTTGTGAATGGGTTTTCCAACTTCATAATGACCTTTATCTTTTTCAAGAATAAAGGTTGAGAGGTTTTTTCTATCTTCACCAGTACGTGTGTATACATAAGCAATGTCTGAATACTGGGCATTGGTTATCCACATCTTCGTGCCGTTAATGATGTAATTATCGCCATTTTTCTTGGCTCGGGTTTGGATACCAATAGCATCAGAACCATATTCAGGCTCGCTCATCCCCATACAGCCAACATGCTCGCCGGTGACTAATTTAGGAAGGTACTTCGCCTTCTGCTCAGTTGAAGCATTATTTTGAATGTTGTTAACGGCTAAGATTGAGTGGGCCAAATAACTAAGGGTAAGTCCTGGGCATGCCTTACCAAACTCTTCCATTACCAGGGTTGATGCCAAACAGCCCATGCCAGCACCACCATATTCCGGGTCAGCAGTAATACCTAGGACACCGAGTTCGCCCATTTTTTTAAAGGCTTCAGTGTTGAATGTTTCATCCGTGTCGTGCTTCTCTGCATAGGGTGCTATCTCTTTTCGAGCAAAGTCTCGACATACTTCTTGTAATTGCTTTTCTTCATCAGTGAAATACCACACGAGAGATCCTTTGTTGTGCATGACATAAAAACAACGAATATTAGCAAAAACCTTGAAAATTTGACAAGTTAAGTAGCATTAGAAGATGAAGATGCTGCCCGTAGTTAAAATGGATGCTTGCCATCATTTTTTCTAAATTGCTAAAATTACAATGTCTATTCGAAGGTAAGGATGCCTAAGCGTGTTAAACGAGGTCGATTTGTCATTAACGACTCCTGTAATCAGGGATGAAGACGCAGTATTTCCAGGTGAAAACTGGTTCTTCTATTGGAAGACTTCGGCCTCTTTATGGAGAAGTAAAATTGAGTCCATGACGGGATTCAATAAACTACTGGTCCCAATCAACTGGTCTTTTCATAGTGAGACTGGAGATAGTTATGACTTCGCAGATGAAAAACCAGAAACTGATTTAAAGAAACTAGTTACCATCGCTGATGAGCTGGGCAAAAAAATTATATTCTTAGTACCCATGTCTCCTTGTCCCTTTCTTCCTAACGGAGGACTGCCTGCACTTTTGGCCCGTACTCCGATGGTGGATGATCGTGGTCGCTATAAAGCCTTTGTCGATCAAGATGGAACTCTTAATAAGATGTTTTCATTTTTTGACCCACGAGTTTACAAGGCCTATGGGAAGTTTACAAATGTTCTTGGTCAGTACTTTTCTCAAACAGGTATATCAAGTGATGTTTGGGGAATGGACTGTGGTCAAATTTCTCTTGATGGTTTTCAAAGTACGCTAAAAGATTTCTCCCCCGTTTTTCAGCAGGGTTTTGGCCGCTTTCTCTCTTCCAAAAAAGATGAGATTCAAGGAAGCGGAGAAGCGCCGATTGATGGAGTGATGACTCCTGATCAAGGGCATCGCTTTTCTCAAGAATTTTTAAATGTTATTCGCAGTGTATATGCAGAATCTTGTGAGTCGGGACTTGCTGGCAATTGGGAAGGGTCCGTTAGGGTAGGTTTTATTGGTGGTTCTGATGATGACTTCTTTAGAAGGCTTAATCAGAAAGATCGTATAACCGCTTATACTTTCGACCTTCTTGAAAGCCTTTCTCTTAATGCTCTCCCTACTAGCTTATTGCTTCCTGGGCGTCTAAAAAAAGGTATCCTCGGAAGAATGTTTCGCCAGCTTGTGAGCCAATCTTTTTCTGAGCAGCTTTTCTCTGAACATTCATTTGAAGATGATGGTGCTGCTCAATTTAAACCAAAACGGTTTTTCGAAGTCTACGACCTGACTTCTGATATACCTCCAGAT
>JAFMBV010000097.1 GCA_017858255.1 Bacteriovoracaceae bacterium | reverse complement strand
GCAGCACCAGACGGTGACAACGATATTGTTTATACTTCTAATATTCGTTACGACTATGTGAGAGAGCCTGCAGGGGGAACAGGCGCCTTAACGGCTTACTTTGCCTTAAACGCTACTAAAATTCGAGGACAAATGGATGCCACTGGATTGAGTAGCATCCTTTTTGATGAGCAAACTGTCGGTAATAAGCAATCCAAGCTTATTAAAATTATAAACAATGGCTTTAAGGAATCTATCATTCATCATGTCGATGTTTACGATGCCTCCAATAATCTATATGCTCGCTGTTCAAAATTTTCTGGTAGTAATCAACTTGTGTGCCAAGATCCTGGAAATATTGGCCCTGCAGGAACAAACCTTACACTCGAACAATTACCTATTAAAATCACTGACACTCTTGGGTGTCTTATCGATTACACGGATACCAGTTATAGTAGAAATCCTGATGGCTCCCTTACTGTCTCCGGACTAACTGAAGTTGGCGGAAGAACGGTTGCCCTTCCCGGAAGTTCTTGTCTTTTTGGGATTACCTTTCAACCGAGTGTTGCCTACCTCAGTGCTGGAAATATTAATGGCTATCAATTAAAGTTCGTTTACGATTCTACTTGGAAAAATACTGTAGATATCTTAGAAGATAGTTATGGCAGTGGTTCCTATTTTACGATTAGTGAGGCTGAGTGGGTAAGTGCAGCCTTACTGGCCGTCGAGACTCTCGATTATGCAGGACTTGAGTATTCTGACATTGATGCTAATTTAACAGACCAAGTTTTCACCTATGATCTCGGCCGTATCGCTTTGGTATCCGACCCTACTTATAACGAGAGCTTAAGGTTATTTTTCAAAAATAATGGTGGTACGGTCGCTGAAATTGTCTCTGTAAAAGACGCCAACTCTTCACAATATACATTCTCCAATACAGTTAGTGATATTAACTCTTATTATAAAAATGCTTTTGCTGTTAATTGTACCTTTCTTAATGAAAATGGAGGGGAGTGTAACATTGGTATGGATCTCGTTCCACTTGCTTCTTCAAACCCGGATGGCACTCTTGCTGAGGAAGAAGAGAATAGCTCGATGTACGATATTCGAAACGGCTATCCTGAGCAGTATAAGAAGTTTTTAGTTGAGTACAAAGATGGGAGCTCTTTTGAAGATGATGGAGTCACTCCGCGTCCAAATAAAGTTCTCGAGGTCTTTGTGCGCTCTCTTCTTGTGAGAAAAGGCTTTTTAGTTTTTGAAGACAGTAGTGTACAGCAAGGGTTAAACACACCATTTTTTGTTGGTGATACAGAGTTTTATTTTATCAAACTAAAAAATGCGGGTACGGGGGGAATACCTTATATTACAACGATTAATGGATTTACTTTTGAAAGGCCAACGACTGGTAATAGTGTAAACTATTATGAATTTGTTGATCGGCCTGGGACTGCTGGTGAAGAAGGAGCAGATAAGGACTGTTATGACTTTTTAATTGTTCGCGAAGCAAGCCCTCCTGCTGTTCCTCCTAATACGAATGCCACTTCAGTTCTTAATGCTGGGGAGACTTGTAGTCTTGCCGTTAAAATACGAATTCGAAGTGTTGATGTCACTGAATTGAGCCAATATGATTTAAATGATGCCGCACCTCAGGAGTGGGAGCGACCCTTCTGGAGCGACTTGCAAGGCACATCAGATCTTTGGGAGTTCATGGATATCGCAAGTAATAATAGTGAGAGACCTGTTCGCTTCTCATATTATGACGGCGATGGTATTGCAGATCCTGGAAATGGTCATAATCCTGCACTCGATGGTTATGGCAATTATTACCCAATTTCTGGTGGCAATAATGGTTTATATTATTTAGGTGTTTTTGACAGAAGTATTGCTGCAATTATTCCGAGAAACCCTTATCCTGCATTAAACAGTGTCGTTTGTCGTGATGAACTAACACTTCCAACCACTATCCCTGACCCTGTTACTGAATGGGGTCTTCCGGTTGCAGGCGCTACTATAAGTGAGCGTTGTATAAACTTTTATGGTGAAGATTTTGATGAGGAGACAAGCAAGAGCCCACTAACTAGAGATAAAATTGTCGCAGAAGAAAATGGCTACGATTATACTTTTTATGCGGGAACATGGAGAACTGGTGGTACATATAATTTTGGGTTTGGGCTACAACGGGTTAATGGACCTGGTGGTCAGTTAGAAGTTATTTCCGAAAATTATACAGGTGATAGTTCTATTATTTCTCTCGACACGCCCATTGGTGCTAATATTGGAAGCCAAACAGCGATGGACTTTACTTTTTCCCCCGTAAGCGACGGTAGTTTCGAGACAACATTTACAATAGTTTACAAAAATGGCGCTCATGAACTTATTGATGAAGCGAACCTTACTTACCAGGATCGTGAAAGTACCTTTCGAATAAAAATTAAAGCGGATGCGGTATCAAATGTAGGTGTTCCCTCATTGGAGGTTCAAGATTATGCGGTCACCTATGACCCTGATACGACACTCGTTGATGAGAGCGCTTTAGATGGGGCGCCTTATAACTTTCCTCTCTATTTGTACTCAACTGATCCGACCTCTAAGCTGATCATGAGGGCGATCCGTGGTGGTGAAGTCTTTGCTAAAAAGTCTTTGAAATTCACAAATACGGGCACTTCTCCCCTGATTGATTTCAATTTCAATGTCCGAGATGGGGTTAGTTCACCTATTTATGCAAACAGATTACCAGGGCGCGGGTTTTCAATTGAGTCGAACACCTGTAACGGGGTAAACCTAAATCCAACTGAAAGTTGTGAAGCCTTTATTCTTTTTAATGCTAGTCTCTTTGAACCAGCCGTTACAGAGGTTGAGTTAGATGTTAGTTATCAAATGACAAGTGAAACATATCAGCAAGAAAATACCATAATTCGCTTTGAAGCAAGAGACCCTGCTATTTTGGATGTTTTAGGCATTAGTGATGAAAATATTGAGGACCCATCAGGAAATATTATCCCAGACTCCTATCCCATCAATTTAGGGTTTTATGGTAATGGTCACCCCGTTGTGAGCAATTATCCTAGTCAAAGATATAGTCGTCTCAATGTACGAATTGAAAATACATCAACAGAAAAGGCAAGTTTTCTTGCTCAGTGGGAGCTTTTAAATGGCGCGACTCCTCTTCCACCCGGTGTAAGGGTTACAATTTATAACTCTGGGGGAATAGAGGTTGAAGCTACCCGTGGATGTTTTTATGGCGACGATGAAGGCGTTGCAATTGACGAGGATACAAAAGGTTTTAATAGTGCGTCAGGAAATCAATGTTTGATGAATTTTTATTATGACATCGATGATACCTACTTTAATGAAGAGATAGATACCGCCTTCTCTAATTTGAAACTTTATTTTTATAATAATGAACGGGCCTCATCAGACTATATACCATTTCATTTTAAGGGATTTGTTGAAGCGAACAAGTCCACTCAAACAGATTCCGAATTAATCGATGTGGTTTCAACAGATAGTGGCGACGTCTCTTTCTCATGGGAGGATGCCACGCCATTAGATTCTGCATGGGGATCAGTTGTCGGTTATAGGGTCTTTTATTCTCAATCAAGGTCACCATTGGATAATATCTATTCACCTTCTCTTCGTTATGTTGATACCGTAGATCCAGAAGTCACGCTGTCGGGTCTTGCTTCCTCTTCTTACTATTATTTTAAAGTTGCCGCACTTCGGGTAAGTTCGCAAAGTGGAAAAACATTTGTCTCAGATATGGGGATGCCAAGAAAGACTTTAATTGTGCCTTCTCCGGGGTATTTTTATGACTATGAGCTACGGACCATGGTGTCGATGAATATGAGTGTCGCCAATGGTGGCTTTGGAACGAAGTCTGAGGCTGAGGCTGCTTGTAGTAGTGAGAGGATTTTAATGGCAAGAAATGGAAGCACGGCATCACTACCTCTACGCCTTATTGATAGTGCTATTTATGATGTTATCGATTCAGACAATACCCTAAGTAGTTACCCTTACAAGGCGATTCCCCATTGGATGGCCGATAGTCCTGTTGATGTTTCAGGTATTTTCACCCCTTTTGACTGTACCTTACAAATTGGCTCAGATGGTGATATCAGCTTTTATCAAAAAGAATGTGCTGATTGTTCATGTAATAACTTGAGTCTCTTTATTGGTGGTGATGGTAGTGATCTTCCTTATGGCGCCAATGTCTACGCAGGCGAGGATGCCTTTGATGCTGGTATTAGGTGCTACCTTCAGCAATAGGTAGATTATGCCTAATGAAATTTCTAAGATAGAGGAATCAAGTATTATAGGTGGATGATACCCAAGTTCTATATTGCTTTATTCGCTTTTATTTTCACCTCCACCTTTACAATAGGGCAGGACTCTTCTGATGGCCCAATAGAGCCTTTACGCTATAACATTGGTCTAAGGTTTTTATTTGATAAAACATTTCAGTCTGAAGGTCGAAGAAACTTAAAAAAAGACCTTTATAACATCCTTATTGATACCAATCGGTTTGATTTTGTCATACCTGTAAAAGGGCAAAGTCTCGAGTCATTGGTCTTTGAGGGGAGATACTACTCGAATAAGAAGAAAAGAGGTTTTAGTGTCATTGAAATGAAGCTCATTGATCCTGATAATAAAACGATAAATAAAGTACAGGACAAGTTTGTTCTTGAAAAAAATGTTCCCTTACGTGCTCGGGCACTCTTTTTAGAGCTTTTTACAGGAAGCAGGGATGATGAAGAAGCGAAGATCGAGAATTTAGAAAAAAGTGTTAAGTTATTACCAGTTGTGAAAGAAGCACTTATCAAAAACTCAATAAATGGCATTCAAAAAAAACAAAAGAATCAAGTCAATCAGATTGATGATATACCTGAGGATGATGAAGAAAAGGAAGGCTCCGCCTCCAAAGACAAGAAACCTGAAATTCCTGAAAAGCCCCCTAAAAAGAAACGGCCTAAGAAGAAAAACTCTAGTGAAATTTCAGAGTTTGAAAATAGTCCTGATTTGAACCTTGTAAAAGAATACCCGAAGGCACCCATTTTAAAAGGTGTTTCCGCCAAATGGTTAACTGGTCTTAAGCTCTTTGTTGGAAGTGAATCCGAAAGTGTTTATACTGAAAGTATCGCAGATGTTAGAACAACCACGAATCGCCTCAATATTGGTGTTGATGGGCAGTTTGGTCAAGAAAACTCTATAGGCTTTATAGGCGTAAATGGATCCCTAGGTCTTATAACCGGGGAGCATGAGTATGGTTTTGGGCCTAAGTTTGATGTTTCAAGTGGTTACTACATAGCACCTCTCGGAGACTGGATTGCCGTTGGTTTAGGCGTTCAGATGAACACTTTTAATTTTGCGGGGATTATTGAGCGAGGATCTGGAGTAAAGAAGTCGTCCCATAGCGGTTTGTGGTTTGGTGGAGGAGTTAAACTTAATTTAAATCGCCTAATGCAAGGTCTTAACTTTAGCGGGCACCTTTATAATACCCTAGGAACCTCTGCGACTATTGGTGACGAGACTGAATTACCAACAACGGGACAAAAAACCGAAATTCAGGCACGAGTGGATCTGTATTGGGGAGTTGGTCTTGCTGTACAGCTTGAATCTGTAAATGTGTCTGCTAGTAATAACAAAAGCTTTTTAATCTCAGATGAATCAATAATTATTTCAATTACTTACTGAGGTGGGCGTCTTTTGCCGACTGTATAATTTATTTAAATTTAGGTTAGAATTGGTGTGTGATGGATTTAAGAGAAAAATTTAATGACATTAATTATAGCGATAAGTCTTCTGATGTTCTCAGAGAAGTAACCTTTTGTTACGGGGTTTCAGGCCAAAATAATCCTCTGAGTTTTTCAATCAAAAGCTCTTTAGTATTAGAGGGTCTTTTTGTCGAGAGTGTGAGGAAGGTATTCCCTATGGCCAAAAAGGTCGAGTTTAGGTTGATTGCCAGTTCTGGTACTCATGAGCAGCTCTACGAAGAAGTTGAGTGGCTCATTAATTTTCTCCATAACTTAAGTAAGGTTGCGACCCAATTAAGTTTGAAAAATCTGAGTATAGAGCTGTTAACATTACCTTCCGGTTTTCATTTAAACCTATCAAACCTTGAAAGTCGTAAGCCAGTGCAATTTACAAGAAAAACATTGTTTAAAAAATTTAAGGGCTTTCCTCTTACGTGGAAACAAAGCGGTAAGAGTACTCAATTGAGCGCCTTTTTAAGTAAAGCAGAAATTCAGAATAGGCTAGAGCGCCCAGCTTCAGAAGAATCACTAGGAATGAAAATAGGGGGGGAGATGTATGCTTAGAGCAGTCATTACCCTTATATTCCTTGTATTCGGTTTTAAGGTCATGGCCGATACAAACATAAAGGTCGAGGGAATCGCCTATACTGAAACGTTGAAAGTAGAAAATACTATTAATGACCTTTCAGACTATGAAAAAGAAAGCTTATCTAAAGTAAAACAAAACTTAATCAGGGTTCGAAATTTCTTATTAGAGAAAAGATACCGTCTTCATGGTTCTGTAACAAGTTTAATAAGCTATATGGATAATAACTCATTTGATGACAGAACTTCACTTCTCTATACCAAATTAGATAATTTGACTTTTTATCTAAAAAGTCGTGGCAAAATTCCATTCTATATTGAAAATCAAACAGTACCTTTCCTTGAAAAAAGTAAGGCAATAGTGAAAAACATGCTAAAAAAGCGTGAAGCACTTCGAGAAAACAAAACTATTAATTTAACTAACGAGAACCATCAGCTCATGACAGAGCTTAAACAGACGCAAGCTCAACTAGAGTCATTACGAAGTAGAAAAGTTGTCCAAAACGACCAAAATAAATCTTTCGGAATGCTTCAAAAGGTAGTTCTTTTTACGGCCATCGTATTTTTCATGTATTTGACTTTTTCTTTTGGAAAGACACGAGCAAAATTCAAGAAGAGAAAGGACAAAATCATCTGGAAGACTGACACTCATCTAGAGGACTCTTTAAGAGGTCAAGCGTTAGTAACCTTGGGTAAAGATGGCTCAGTATTGCGTCTGAACTCGACAGGAGAAGATTGGTTGCAGGGGAGCTTGTCTGTTAGCGACAGTTGGAATGACTATGTTGCAAAATATTTTTATCAGGACCCTTCTTTAGCAACTTTTAAGGGGTTCTTCAGGAATAGGCTATTTCCCCATTATGTATTCAAATTACATTACTCATCAAATCTAAAAACCAAAAATGAAATCGTGCAGCTCGTACGTTTTAACCTAAACTCACTAAATCGATTGGCTCGTTCACAAAGCCATCCTTCTTTAACTCATCTTACCTATGAACTATTCGACAATCAAATTGATAGATTAATTGAAACAGGTTGTAGTAACAAGTTTATCGCTGCATTTGACCTTTTTAAGGTGGCCAATAATGCGGAATACTTATACCTGAGTGAGTTTGAGGGCAAGAGAATTGTTCGAGACTATCTATCAATTTTAAATATTGCCTTGACTATTAAATCGAACCTACAGTTAAAATCAATTAAAGTCTCTAGAGAAAATGCCCAGGTGAGCTTCAAGGCCATCTTAGTCGGTGATTCATTTTCATCCAGAGACTTTACGCCAGAAAAGAGTGATCTTAAGAAAAAAATGGACGCATTCAAAGAACGATATAACGCAATTTTAGACGCTCTAGAAATAAAGAACATTATCTACAATGATCATAGAGAAACTATCCTAGAGTGTTCTGTAAATGATCTCCAAAGCTATGTTAATAAAAAGTGTAATGAAAAAAGGGAGAGTTATCGGGAGGCAAATGCTTAGATTAACCGTCCTCATCTCTTTTCTTATAGCAGCACCTAGTTTTGCCAATGGAACATATAGTAATGTTTTGACTTACAATTTTGGTATGGCAACTGTAAGCGTCGCTGAAAACGAGTCATCTATTACCCAAACAGATGACAGTGTGCAGGTCGATGAAGAAGAGTCAGCCGGTGGCTCTGCAGTTAGTGCCATGAGCTTTCAGCTAACTTATGAATTCCTTCATGATGGACGTATGAGCTATTTTGTAAAGGCCACTGCACCACTCATGTCTGGAGCAGGTACAGGCGTTTTTGCTGGGCACTTTGGCTTTAATAAGTACCTCAATGATTTAGGATCTAAGTACACCTATGACCTTAATGGGAGCAAAGTTGTTATCGTTCCCACGTTTCGTTATTATTGGGGGGCAGCTGGTGGAATTGGCTACCTCATTTACTCAACAGAATCAGCGACTAAGAGTGATGTGTTTTTTGATCTGAGCTTTCATGGGGGAGGCTCCTTTGCCTTGGGAGACAATTGGGGCCTTAAAGGTGAGTTGGCCGTAGGCAGAACGACTGGTGTAGCCACCACCGGAATAAAAATAGAATTCTTTTTTGGAGCAACTTTCTTTATATGAAAACAAGATTAGTACTATGCTTATTTATGAACATTTCCTTGCTTCATGCAGGGGAGTTCATTATTAATAGTAGTCCTAAGGATTGCGAGGTTTCTTTAGTCGATGCCAACACAGGGAAAAAGTCTGTTCTTGGAAAAACACCTTATGAATCAACAATTGAACAAGTCGCGGGTGGTCTAGAGAATGGAACTTTACAGATTGAAGTTCATAAGCCTGGTTTTATTCCTTATCATATCGCCCTTCCAACCACTATTGGTGCAGACGTAAAGCTCTTTGCTAATTTGGAGATCGAAAAAGATATCAAAATGAATCAAGATTTCGATTTACTCGTAGGTGACTTATTTGATGTCCTAAGAATGGTAAGAGTGAAGGACTATCAAAATAGTTTCAAAAAACTAGAAAAGTTAGAAAAGAAATTCCCTCACTTTTCCATTATTTTCGAAATGAAAGGAATGATCTCTTACTTAAAGAAAAACTACAAAGAGGCGCTTAACTTTTATAGAAAGTCCTTTGGTCTTAATCCTAAGAACCGTGAAGCCTATAAAATGAAGGTCTATTTGGAGAAGAAATTTAAACTGGTTGGGTCTAATGAAAACTAGTTTTAAAATATTTTTCTGTATAATAATTTCACTGTCCTTTCTGGGGGCAGCGAGTAGTGTACCGACTTTTTTTGAGCAAAAAGTTAAGCTTGAAAGTAAATTGCGAAATCAGGTTAGTCAGGTACTTAGTAAGTTGACGAGCTCAGATAGTTATAATCTTAATATTGCGATTTCTGTATCAACTCCTAGTGCTCCGGACTGGAATGATCCCGATGCAAATAACAATAAAAATAATGACAAAAAGAAAGATAAAAAAAAGAAAGAAGAAGTAGCTAATGAAAAAGAAGAAGAAAAGAAACTAGATATTAGTCTAAAGAATAAAATTACGTTTGATGATGTAGAGCTTCCCGATCGCCAAGAAGACTATATTGTGCTTAACAAATTTGGACTTGAAGCTCCTCTAGTTGAGGATTACAAGGACTTTCACCCTGATGGACGGATTGTGTTATCCATGGATAGTGGACGTGAGCCAGCAGGGGAGAGTGAGGACACTAAGGATGAAGATAGGGAACTTCTTGCAAATTTGATGAAATCCAACAAGAAGGTTTCTGAGGTAGAAAAACTCTGGAAGTTTAATGAGGCAATCGACATTTATAAAAACCTGGAGTCTGTTGATATTACTGTTCAACTAAGTAAAGGGCTAGGTAATGACGTTAAGCAGGCCGCAGAGAAATACGTAAAAAATATTGCATTCAATCTCGGTGATATTAAACCCAAGATAATTTTCGAATACGTTAATTTAGGCAGAGATTTTGAAACAAGTGATAAAAGTCAGAAAGACTTAATGGACTATTTATCTTTAGCTGCTCAATTTGCGACTCTTTTTGGGATTATCTTTGGTGTTATCCTCTTTGGGTTCATTGGGAATAAGCTGTTACAGAAATACTTCGAATTAAACACTGGCAATCAAAGCCAGTCCACCCTGACAATGGAAGGGGGGAGACCTGAAGAAGAGGATGATGATAGCTCTGGTGAGGGGGGAAGTGGTGTCGCAGGAGGACAAGGCTCTGATGGTGGGCACGATCTTCTCGTAAATGGGGTCGAACGTTTTCAAAGCTTCTATGAGAATAATCCAGAAGACAGTATTTTACTCATCAAAAAGTGGATTAGAGAGAAAGGTAAGCCCGAGGTTCGTGCGCTTAAGGCCCTCGTACAACAAATGGACAACGCTGCTTTAGGTCCTCTTATGAAACAACTCTCTGGAGAAGAGAAGGTATCTTGGAAGGAATCTTTAGATTCAGGCCTTAGTCCTGAAGAGCTTTCTCTAGCGAATACTTTTATTGGTAATCAGATTATACAAAATCTCATGATTCCGGAATATATAAGAAATCCCGATATTTACGCCAAACTTGTTAAAATTAAAGTCACAGAATTTGGTAAGTATCTGAAAAAAGACTTAGAAACGGCTTGCCTACTTCTCCCTGTTTTGGGGACGGAGTTTATTAATAAAGTCCTCTACTCCATTGATGGAAGTATGAGAGAGAAGGTCATCGCAAGCTCTCTTTCTATAACCCCCCAATCATATGAGGGAAGTGAAGAGAAAATTGCTAGTCTGTTAAGTGATGTTGAAAGCGGTAGCAAGATAAAACCATTTCTTAAATCACTAGAGAAGCTCTTGCCAAAAGCTTCTAAGTCATTAGAAGAAGGCCTGTTTAAACATTACATTAACGAAGCATCTGAAACGGAAGCACAAGGTATATTTAAAACCTTTTTTCCAGGATTTCTTATCAATAAATTACCTGAGCCTTTTTTGAAGAATACTTTAAATAAGTACCCTCTAGAGAAAAAGGTGCAATTATTGTACTCGATGGAGCAAGACGAGAAAAAATTTTATGTAGATATTTTTGCACCAGCGGGCACGAAGGCCAATGACCTTGTAAACCTAGAGTTTGAGAATATTGATAGAGATGAGTCCAAGCAAAAAGAGATTGCTGAGGCTTCTGATGAACTTTGGTCAGATTTCGTTGTCTATATGCGCGCCCAGATTAAAAGTGACCAAAAATTAGCGAGTAAAGTGATTGAGCTGACTGAAGAGTGGTACCACCAAAATCAATCTCGTGTAGGCACTAAGCCGAGCCTTAAGGCGGTCGCATAATTCTAAAGGGTAGGCCTTGTTTATTTTTCTTATTGAAGTCAATCCATGCCCTTTCCAGTAATTCTCTTTTACTAAGGCTACCTTCTTGAATCTTTTCAATATCTTTTGAGGCGATCTTATCGATTCCAAATAAGGCCAAGTCTTTAAAAGTAATTTCTTTGCCGTAGTCTTTTTTACGAGTGAGCAGAATTGACCTGCCGAACCTCGAGTTAAGTAGAGTTTATGTATAAGAAGTTTACAATTTCATGTGTTTATTTTTTTCGGTACGAGAAATCTAGACCTATTTTCTCTTAACCTATTGCTGTAAGTGGTCGTATTCCCCTGATTACGAGAGTGTTTTGTCGAATTTTCGACAAGCAAAGGAGACCAATGTCTGGAAACAAAAAAATATGATGACTCGGTCAAGGAGATGATTATCAAAAGCGGTAATCCAAACCTTCTTCCTCACTTAACAATCCCAAGAACTACCGCAATAACCTGGATTAGAAACGCCAAAAGAAAAATTAAGGTGACTGATGTTGGAATAGAAAAGGCGCTGGAGAATAAAATTGAAAGGTTAGAGTCCGAACTCAAACTGGAGAGAACAAAAAACCTCTTCATGAGAGAGTATATAAAAAACCTCTCAGGACTTAGGAGAATCGTAAATGAAAAGAAAAACCGTGAGTTGATTGTAAACACAATCGAAAAATTTAATTCTTTAGTGTCAAGAAATAAGCTCTGCCAGCTTATATGTATAAGGCCAACTAAGCTTTTCAGATTAAGGGTAGAGGTTAAGGGCTGTCCAAGGGTAGCGTTTAATCGTTGTAAAATTCTTTCTCCTAATCAGGTGACTTTTAGATAGCATGAAAAAATTCAAGAGCTTATAAATGATCCTCAGCTTAGGCACTTATCAGTTAGAGGTCTTCAGTATCACGGGTTTAGAAGCTCTGAACTTTATTTTGGATATGATACTTGGAGGAAGTATGTGTACGAGTTTAAAAACGAGTAAAAGGAAAGTCTAAAAAAAGGTTTCGATCAGGGGTTCGTGCAAGTAGGACCAACGAAATGTGGCATATGGATATTACTATTTTTAAACTCACTAACGGCAAAAAAGCTTACCTTCAAGTTTTAATGGATAATTACTCACGCCGAATTATTGACTGAGAGTTGAGTCATTCAAAATCGAAGGCCCTAACAATTAAAAACCTTGGGAGTGTTTTACAAGAGGTACAGCCTAGGTATTTATTAACCGACGCAGGCGGTGAAAATATAAATCATGAAGTGAAGAAGGTTCTTTTAGGGAAAAACATAACGAACTTGATAGCAAAGAAGGATATTGTATTTTCAAACTCTATAGTTGAGTCCTTTTTTTAATGCACTAAAGAATAGGCTGGTCGATAAGGAAAAACATTATCGATTTAACCGTTTGTTTGGAAAATTATGTGAGCATTAGATACCTTTAATAAGACCCCAAGCCCTATACTTGAGGGGGCAAGCCCCAATAAAATTTATCATGATGTATTAAGTAAGGAGTTCTTAATTTCCGAGCTAAAGAGAAAACGCCAAGAATGGAAAGGTATTCGACCAGTGGTGAATCGGTTTTGTGCAAGGGGAAAGGAATGAAGAGATACAACCTGTTGTTGACTTTAATTGGATTACTTAGCTTGGCACTTAGCCAGTTTTTAATTTCTAAATTTCAAAAAGCGAATGTGTACATCACCTTATATTGGTTAAGCTTAGGTCTGTTTTGTACTTTTAACTTTCTCTCCTCACCGGTTAATCTTTGTCGGAGTCGTTACGAATTTTAAACTAGAGGTGCCAAAATGGTACCTCTAGTTTGGATTATGGAGGGAGAAGGTACCAACCCCTTGTTTTTACTGAGATTGGAGTAGCGATGCTTTCCAGCGTATTAAAAAGTGATCAAGCCGCCTTGGTTAATATTGCAATAATGAGAATATTTACAAAACTCCGAAGCTTCATGATGCTCGAGAAGGAATTAGTAACACGAATTAATCGTTTAGAGTCTGATACTACTGAAGTATTTAAGGTTGTTTTTGAGAAGCTAGATGGTCTAGATGAGCAACTTCCTTATCAAAGAAAAAATAGAACTAAAATAGGCCTGAATAATAAAGATCAATTATCGCAGTTCGATAATGGCCTTTTCAGCTTTGGGGTAGTTTTGAAGGCACTCAAAGAACTTTCGCCTCGCATGACTCCAACAGTGGCAGACTTTAATCTCTTTAGTTTTCTTAAAGCGATTGTAACCGCTAATAATACAACCCTCTTTACCTATTTTTATGATAAATTGATGTACCTCCACTAATCTAAAATTAAGGTGCGAAATGAAAATTTACTTTGTGGCGACCATCCTCTCTTTAATGCTCTTTAGTTGCTCATCATTTGCGCCTAAGAGAGAAATCGCTTCTTCAGATAGTCTGAAAAGTCATATCGAAATGGTATCAATTCCAGGTATTAACTTGAAGCTCAGGGCCGGTTATTTCTCTGAAAAAGAAAAACTAAGGGGTTGTGTTTTATTCCTTCAAGGGTTGGGGGACTCAATGAGAAATCATGCCCCCTACTTTAAATCACTATCCGAGGCAGGATACCGATTAATTAGTTTTGATTATATGGGGCAGGGGGGATCCGAAGGGACGATGAATAAAACCCGGCTATCAACAGGTTTTCCTCCTGATGTCACAGAGATAATGCTAAAAAAATATCATCAAAAAGAAAAGTACTATGAAATAGGTCATCAAGCTAATTATATATGGGACACCTTTTCTAAAGTAAAAAATGAAGAGGGGGAATCATGCGTAAATTCCAAGAAACGAGTAATCGGTTGGTCAACTGGCGGTCTTGCCGCTTATAAAATGGCAAAAGATAAATTGGCCGATGCCGTTGTCTTGATCGCTCCAGGCATTCATATTAAGTTTATGGTTGGAGAAGCAAAAAAGTCTCCATCGAAGTTATTCTTTCTTCAGCAAGTTATAACTGAGCGAACTCTGACTAGAAATCGTTTCCAAAAAGTTCCAAATCCTCATATTGACCCAATCAAGCCAACATCTCCTGCTCATATACCGCAGTTCTCTGGTAATTTATACCTTACATCAAAAGAGTCACAAGGATGGAAGATTTCAAAAGATATCCCGGGAACAGTATTTTTATCAGGTCTAAAAGATACTTATGTCGATAGGGATCGTACGATCAATACCATTCGCAAAAATAGCTCCCACTTTGAGATATCCTCCTATGATGGTGCTCTTCATGAATTAGATAATGAAATTGATAAAGTAACCAATGATCTATACTCAAAAACAATTCTGTTTTTTAATTCAATTTAGCTTGCCGCATCTCTAACAAAAAAGTCTCACGTACCAATTTTTTTGGTTTTAATAAGACTCGTTTAACCCTATAATTAAAATAT
>JAFMBV010000096.1 GCA_017858255.1 Bacteriovoracaceae bacterium | reverse complement strand
CTTTGATTGTTCCATCTTCATTCTTCATCGCAAGCTGCTCGGCCGTGTGATAAAGAAAACGTGTCTCAGGGTGATTAAGCATAAGCTCATACCTCTTATGCCCTTCTTTAACTGGAATATCTTTGAGGAATTTATTGTAATACTCTTCATCGACAAATAAGTGAGAGTGACCCATATCTGGAAAAATTATGGCCTCTACATAATTTCTTTTTAAACCATTTTCAATATGACCAATCACACTTTTTATAAAACGTTCAGAAAGAAGAATCTTTTGTTCGCCACCACCATAAGGTTTAAAGGGTAAGTAGACTTTGCCATTTTCAGTAAAAGCGCGCTCATTTAAGCGTAAACCTTTTTCATAAACATTAGTCTGCTTTTTCTTTATATCTTCGCGACTCATGCCCCACGAAAACTCTGAACTTCTTAAGTGATCTTCACTTGCACCTGTACGGGCACAATTGGCTTCATTAACAAAAGCATAAGTAGAAGAGAGGCCTAAGAAGGCTAATGAAAATAATATTGCTTGCATACATAACTCCTTAAAGTGATAAACATCTTTAGAAGGAGTTACATTGTATGAAATGACGCTTTACATTTTTACAATTTATAAGCGTCTAATATTATTGAGGAAATATTTCGTATTGCTCGATATGATAGTTATTTTCAGATCTGATCACTAACTGCTTCCCGAAAGTCTCCTCTAATGTTTCCACCATCTCAGCATCTTCAGAACATAGCCTTGCTGTGACTTCTGGGTGAGCATAGATAAAAACTTTTGGTCCTTCGCTCTTTTTGATCACCTTCATCAGCTCTCTTACCAACTCATAGCAAACAGTAATCGTGGATTTTACTACTCCTGTGCCTTCACAATACGGACATCCCGTACACATGAGACGCGTGAGAGTATCCCTTGTTCTTTTTCTCGTCATCTCAACAAGCCCAAGGCCAGAGATGGGAAGAACATTTGTTTTCGAACGATCTTTCTTTAGGGCCTCAAGAAGCGTGTTGTAGACTTGGTCTCTGTGATCTTCTTTTTCCATATCGATAAAGTCGATAATGATAATTCCACCACAATTTCTTAAGCGCAGCTGATAAGCAATTTCTTTTACTGCTTCAAGGTTCGTACGCAAAATAGTTTCTTCAAGAGTCTTACGTCCAACAAACTTTCCTGTGTTTACATCAACGGAAACTAAGGCCTCTGTTTGATCAACATTGAGTGAACCACCAGAGCGCAAGAAGACTTTATTTGAAAGTCCTCTTTCAATCTCCATATCAAGACCGTGCTTTTCAAAAAGAGGAATGTCTCCATTATAAAGCTTTGCCTTGCCTTTAATATTTGGAAGGAATTTTTCAATAAATTTTTCAACTTCTTTTAAGTTGTCTTTGTTATCAACAACAATTTCTTCAACATCTTCATCTGTAATGTCTCTCAAAACTTTTTGAACAAAGTTAAGATCCTTATAACAAAGATTGGGGGCCTTAATTCCACCTGAAGAACTATCGACGTCCTTCCAAATACGATTAAGCATGTTGTAATCGGCCTTCAGAGTTTTATATGACTGTCCCTCGGCCACTGTTCTCGCGATAATCCCCTTACCATCCTGACGAATAGAATCGAGAATCTCTCTGAGACGATCACGTTCACCATCATTTTCAATTCTTCTTGAAACTCCGGTATGTTCAATAAAGGGCATGAAAACAACATAGCGTCCGGCCAAGGTGATATGACGAGTTACTCGTGGACCCTTTGTAGAGATAGGCTCTTTTGCCACTTGAACTAAGATTTCATCGCCTTCCTTAAGGAAAGACTCAATCGCAGTATCAGGACGGTAGCGCATATTCACATGATCCGAGAGTGTCGAGAGTTCATCGGGAATGACTTCCCCCATTTTCTCTCTTCTCGCCTCTAATTCTTTTTGAGTACGTTCAGCAATATGCCGTTGTTCTTCTAGTGTTGGAATGTAAGCATCATCTACATAGAGAAATGCTGCTTTTTCATAGCCAATATCTACAAAGGCACTTTGCATGCCCGGTAAAACTCTTAGAACTTTACCCTTATAAATGTTGCCCACAGAGGGGTGGCCAGCGAAGTCTTCCTCCCCGCGAACCATGAGAAAATCCAAGATCTCCCCACCTTCAACCAGCGCAGCCCGGCTCTCACCCAGAGTCTGGTTGATGAAAAGTTGTTTTGCCATGTATTAATCCTAAATTTTAAAATCATAAGTCTATTAAATCCTAACAGCAGGCTGAGGATTCCGGCAATATGAGGTGCATTCGACCCAAATTTTCCGGCTAAAACTTAGAGTTTAAATATTCTAGATAAAGAGCCCTGCGATGCACGCAGTCATTAAGCAAGCAAGGGTTCCACCGATCAATGACCTGATGCCCAATAACGCTAGGTCTTGGCGCCTATCAGGTGCAATGGTTCCGATACCACCAACCTGAATAGCGATAGAGCTAAAGTTAGCAAAACCACACAAGGCATAAGTCGCAATAATCACCGAGCGTTCTTGAAGCTCAGGGACCATCTGCTGCAAGTCTAAATAAGCAACAAACTCATTAATGATTAGTTTTTTCCCAAGAAGAGTTCCCACATTGAAAGCATCTTCCCAAGGAACTCCCATGATGAAGGCCACCGGGCTAAAGAGGTAGCCAGTAACCAATTCTAACGAAAACTGAGGATAGCCAACGAGGCCACCCATCCAGCCGAGGGCCCCATTTACCAAAGCAATCAAGGCTATAAAGGCCAGAAGCATAGCCCCGACATTAAGAGCAAGCTTAAGGCCATCAGCTGCTCCAGTGGCAGCAGCATCTATTAGGTTTGCCGTGGTTTTTGTAAGGTCTAGCTTTACTTCGCCTCTTGTCGCTGGATTTAAAACTTCAGGAACCAAAAGCTTCGCACACACAAGGGCCGCTGGTGCCGACATAACGGAGGCCGCTAATAAATGACCAGCATCAATTCCCATACCGACATAGGCCGCAAGAACACCGCCAGCAACAGTCGCCATGCCACCAGTCATCAAGGCCATAAGTTCAGACTTCGTCATTGAATTAATAAAAGGCTTCACCACTAGAGGAGCTTCTGTTTGACCGGCGAAAATATTTGCCGCTGCAGAAAGAGACTCAGCACCGCTGGTTCCCATTAGAACGACCATAACCCTGGCCGTACCTTTAATAACAATTTGCATAATTCCTATATGATAAAGAATACTCATTAAAGAGCTCATAAAAATAATGGTCGGTAGAACCATGACGAAGAAGATAAAACCAAAGCGGTTTGTTTCCATCAAGCTTCCAAAGATAAACTTTGAGCCTTCATTGGTGTAGAGAAGAATTCCTGTAAAAAAGGAACGGGCCCCTTCAAAGACCGCCTGACCACCAGATGTTTTGAGAATAAGGAGACCCAAGGTAAGTTGAAGGGCGATACCAGAACCTACGGTTCTCCAGTTGATGTTTTTCCTATCGCTACTCAAACCGAAAGCGATCGCCACCATACAAAGCAAACCGAAAAAAGACATCAGCCTTTCCATTAATACCCCTCTAAATACCAGGAAGTTTTCCTCTAAGACACTTAGAAGGAGAATTGCAAATTGACACCTGGCAAATTAATAGAATTTTCTTTACCAAGGTTACTGTTGATTTGATAGTGATTTCTCTTGTGCCATCCGACTCTCATCGCTGTGGTCATTCCAGGACTGGCTTCAGGTTCTGAATAAACATTTTCTTGGTAGAGGTCCTTACTCATATTCGCCTGCTTAAAGGCAATAACCCCAACGCCGACGATAATACCAATAGCACCACCAACCACAATATTTTTTAAATGTTCACTAGGTTCTTCGACAAAAGAGAGGGTGGAAAGACCAAGGACAGCTCCAATACCACCTATTGCCCCAACGGTAATAGCATCCGACATGGACTGAGCAAAAATATCTCCGTCACCAGCTCCACCTTCTTGAGCATTCACAGAAGGGACAACCAATAACACTGAGCACAAAAAGGAAAGTAAAAGTGTTTTCATAGCATGCCAATTACGAAAATTTCAATGACGCAAAAGTAACAAAAAAACTTAAATTCTTAGGGTTTGCCACTAGGCTCCCCAGTTTTTATGATAACTTTTTCTCAATCTTAACTGTGAAGCGAAAACGCCATTCCGTCAAGTTACAGGGGAATTCATGCTAAGTGCCTACGAAATTATCGCAAAAAAAAGAGATGGCCTCGAACTAAGCGAAGAGGAAATCAAATGGTTTATCCAAGGACTCCTTGCAGGTAAAGTTGCAGACTATCAAATGTCTGCCCTTTTGATGGCCATATACCTTAATGGTTTCTCTAGTAAAGAAACGGCCTCTCTCACAGATGTCATGCTCTACTCTGGAAAAACCCTCAATTTTAATGCTCAACATGTGGTTGATAAACATTCCACAGGAGGCATTGGCGATAAAACAAGTTTTATCCTGGCCCCCCTTGCGGCAGCGTGTGGTGTGCGAGTTCCTATGATTGCAGGCCGAGGCCTAGGTCATACTGGTGGGACTGTTGATAAAGTTGAGGCCATTCCCGGTTTTAAGACGAGTTTGTCTTTGGAAGAGTTTCAAAGAACACTTGAAAAAGAAGGCCTAGTCCTTATTGGCCAAACAGGTGAGATCGCCCCAGCTGATAAAATTATTTATGGTCTTAGAGATGTCACCGCAACTATCGAATCCATTCCCCTAATTACTGCTTCTATTATGTCCAAAAAACTTGCCGAGGGTGCGCAAGGAATTGTCATGGATATCAAAGTTGGAAATGGCGCCTTCATGAGAAATAAGGCTCAAGCAAGAAAGCTCGCGACTTCTATTCGCAATACTGGACTACGCTTCAATCGCAATATGATGACGGTAATATCAGACATGAACCAACCGCTCGGAAATGCTGTTGGTAATTCTCTCGAAATTATTGAATCTATTGAGACACTAAAAGGTAAAGGCCCTAAAGACCTGACTGACCTTTCCCTTCACCTAGCAGGTGGAATGGTTCATTTAAGTGGGCTCGCTAAAACCCATAGTGCCGGGATTCGTAAGGCCCGGGAAGCGCTCAAATCAGGAAAGGCCCTTAAGGTTTTTAAAGAGATGATAAAGCGCCAAGGCGGTGATGAAAAAGTCATTGATGATTATGGGATTTTGCCTCTCGCTAATAATCATCATGTGGTGGCCGCAAGTCGTAATGGTTATATTAAAAAAATGGAAGCAACCCAGATTGGACTTCATGTAGTTCAACTTGGGGGTGGTCGCCAAAAGGCCAGTGATAAGATTGACTTTGGCGTGGGACTAACTTTTCATAAAAAAATTGGTGACCGAGTTAAGGAAGGCGAACCTATCTTAACCATTCACCACAATGAAAACCAAAAGGAGCTAGTTTTAAAGATGGCCGATGATCTTCTTGAAAGAGATATCAGCTTCTCTACTACTAAACCACAGAAGTTGCCCTCACTTATTTATGAAACTCAAACCTCATGGTACTGATAGGAAGTTATAGATGATGTTGTCTCCGGAAACCCTTCAAAAAGAACTCTCTGAATCTGCAGAGTTTATTAAAGAAAAGCTAAAGGGTAATCACGTTACTACCGCAGTAACTCTAGGTAGTGGCCTAGGTGACTTTGCTGAAGATCTTGAAGATAAGATTGAAATTCCTTATGGAGAAATTCCACACTTCCATGGAACAAGTGTTGCTGGCCATGCCGGAAAACTCGTTTATGGAAAAATTAAAGGAAAAAGTAGTGTTCTTGCCATGCAGGGCCGCATTCATGCTTATGAAGGACACTCCTTTTGTGAAGTCGTCTTTCCTACAAGAGTTCTTAAAACACTTGGTGTTAAAAACCTCATTCTCACAAATGCAAGTGGTGGAATGAATCCAAAATTTAAAGCAGGTGACCTTGTCCTAATAAAGGATCATCTTAACTTAACAGGTAACAACCCTCTTCTTGGGAAAAACCCAGACTTCTTAGGCCCGCGTTTTCCAGACATGACTCATACTTTTAACACCGAGCTTAGTGAGGCGATCAGGAAGGCCGCAAAAAATATCGGTTACACGTTGAAAGATGGCGTTTACGTAGGCGTTTTAGGTCCTAGTTATGAAACACCTTCTGAAATTAAAATGTATCAGGTTCTTGGTGGAGACATGGTAGGAATGTCTACAGTCGCAGAGGCCATAGCCGGTCATCACTGTGGATTAAGAATCGCAGGAATTTCTTGTATTACAAATATGGCCGCAGGCCTCGGTACAGAAGAACTTGACCATGCAGATATTAAGGAAGAGGCCAACAGAGTTAAAGGGACTTTTATCGGCCTTTTAAATGAAACGATTATAGGATTAAATCAGTAGTTGAATCCTTATCTTTATAAAACGCAACTACCATAAGACCAACCCGATTCACGAGGCCCGTAAATAAAGACGAGTCCGCCGGGTTGAGTAAGTTTAATCCCCTGCTGGCGTCCCTTAAGAGCATCAATAACTCCATCAATATTTGACCATGAGACCATAGGGCAGCCCGAAGACATTACATAAGCACGCCTTTTACTAACCATTAAATGCTTGTGAATAACTATCGCCCGTTCGCAAGCATTGTCATTAACGTCTTCTTCAAGACCATGAAGAACTAAACTCCGACCAAATTTACCAACATATTCTTGGCCAGCGAGATAGAAGCCAGAACTCGGTGCATTTGAGCCTGGTTGGTTTGAAAAGTAGCGCGCCCATTTCACAGAGTTTTTATTTTTTTTCAATCGTAACTTAACATAACTCGACTGATAGCGACCATGACCAACTCCCATTGGACGTACAGCACCAGACTCAAGATCAATAAGAAACATTCTTCTCTTTGTTCCAGGTTTCATATAATCAATTAGAGTCATATAACGATGATCCCCTAGTTCTAAAGAGTCGAGAGAATAGCAACGGTCATCATTAAACGATTGCACCGGCCTTTTGGTTGAAAAGCGTTGATTAGACTTCTCGTCAATAAAGCATTTCATGTGGGATAAGGCCTTAAGGTCTCCCCCATTGTCCCGTAGATTTTGCTCAATAACAGACCAAGACACCCGACCAAAGGCCAATGGTGAAATTAGAAAAAGTATTGTGGCAATTTTTTCCCATTTTTTAAAAATCTGCATATTTCCTCCGTAGCCCTATTTTACAGGGGTTTTAGCCTAAATATTAGAGGGCAAAAGTCATCACTAATTTTCAATCAGCTAAATTTATTTGGGAGGATAATTTTCCGTTAATTAAAATTTTATGTTTCATTCCTTTTCCTTTATACTGAGAATCAACCAACCTCATATCGAGCGAATGTTCGAAGTGGATACTATGAATAACAAAACCGACTCATCTAAAACGAACTCCCCCTTTGACATAGACTTCTCTACTGAAAATATTGAAGGCCTTCAAATGCTAAAAGACATGGAATTTGTGGTCTTTGATTTAGAAACTACCGGTGGAAATACAAAATCTGACAAAATTATTGAAATAGGTCTCGTTAAAATAAAAAACCTACAGATCACTCAGGAATTAAGCTATCTGATCAAACCAGAGATTAAAATCCCTGATTTTATTCAAAAGCTTACAGGCATTAAGCAAGCCGATGTTGAATCCTCTCCTATTATTGAGGATGTAATTGATGAAGTTAGAGAAATGATGGGTGATAGTATTTTAGTCGCTCACAACACTTCTTTTGATATTCCCTTTTTTAATTCCGTCCTCAGAAGATTGGAAATGCCTGAGTTAACAAACAAAAGTCTTTGTACCAATCTGATGACGAAATACTTGATACCCAACCTATTGAACTCGAACCTCAATTACATGAGTAAGATATTTAATATTCGTCACTCGAAGGCCCATAGGGCCCTTGATGATGCGAAGGCCACAACAGAACTTCTACTTAACTATTTAAAGATATTTATCCATAAAGATATTCAAAAGCCCAACCATCTCTACTACCCACGCAACCGCTATGAGCTGGATCGCATTCATTATAAAGTTGAGAGTCACAAGCCTGAAGTCATCGAACAAAAACTTAAAAAACTTAAAACTCATGCTCTCGTCACTTTAAAAGGTGAGAATGGTGTAATTCTCTACTCTCTTCCCATCCTTCAACATGATGAGGAACATAAATTCATCAGTGAAAAGCTAAACTCAAGCCCTTGGAAAACGGCAACCATTAAGCTGTTTGGTCCTTACCTAGAAGCACTTATTCATTTTAATAACCTTTTTAGTAAAATGGAGCCTGCCGCTCGTGGAGAAACGATCAGATTAATGTGGCAACTTCACTTACCGGGAATAACCCTGCCCCCAAAAGGCCAAGAGCATCTTATTCCTAATACCAGTATTGAACGGGAATATGGCGATTTCGTTATTGCCCATCACTTAGTTCCAGAACAAATGATTATTTTCCCGATGCAATCGCTGCATATGAAGAATCAGCTTATCTTTCGCTATCCAAGCCACAAGAAAAAGCTGCTTCAATATATAAACTCAAAGTCTCAGAGACTAAGCAACAATAAGCTTAAAAAGCCTCACTTTCATCCTCTCTTGAGTTCATTTATTGATCATTATCTTGAAAAAGAGAATCAAAAAGAAATGGGACTATTTATCTTTAAAAAGAAAAAACCAATCAGTCGTCCAGATGATTTTCTAAAAGAGCTTGATGGCTATTTATCGGAACATCCCAATAGCTATCAATATCCCAGCGAATATATTTAAGAAGAAAATCAATCCTGCTTGTCCATAAAGACCGCTTCTAAAAGCACTTGCGACTTCAAAGCTAAAAGTACTAAATGTCGTTAGGGCGCCAAAAAGGCCAAACCTCATAAAAAGCTGCATGAATTCACTTTGGCCATTGCTACTCTTAAGAGATAGAAAATAAAACAGTGTTCCTAGGCAGTTTACTAATAAAGTAGAACTCCAAAAGGACAACCCATGATGGGAAAAAAGTAAGGAAGTGGACCAGCGTAAAGTAGCTCCTAATCCGCCACCGAGGAAAACCATCGCTGCTGAAGAAAAACTGTCCATCATATAAGTTTCCAGTCGAGAAGAATGACCTTATTGCTTTCAATATCCATTTCGAGCCCAAGTACATCTACCAAATATTTAATAAGTTTCGAATCGCTTATTTTACTACCTAGTTCAAAATCTTTTGGAAAGGAGAGAATGATACGGTCATTCTCCTCTTTATAAGAAGTCTTGAGAAGTTTTAGCTCTCTCTCCCCAAGAACCAAGCGGTGATGATTAAAAAGCGTCAAAATTTCACTTAAAACAAGATATAAAACCATGGAACCAAGAGATAGATTAACATAACGTTTAAAGGGCTCACTTCCGGCTTCTGCATCCACCTCAATTCTAACATCAGACTCAATCATTCTAAATCTAAGTAAATCCAAGGCCTGACCTAAGGCCTCCCTTAGTGTTCCCTGTCTCTGTTCTTTATCATTCGCTCTGGAAAAACCAAGAAAAATTTCAACCAATGTTTTACACCTACGCGCGCTAACCTTCATGTCATAGAGAGCATCAGTTTCCTCTCCTGCCCAATCCTCAAGTTCTAAAAGACCAATTGCCGCAAGTATACCAGCGAGTGGGTTATTTAACTCATGGGCGATTGAACTTGAGATTATCCCAAGCTCTTGAGAAGAGATTGATTTTAAATCTTTTGTATTAGGTCTTTCACTTTTAATTTGATCGTTATTAACAAATAAGAAGAGATAGCTCATGCCCTCTTGTTTATCAATTTCAATTTTTCTGACCTTATAAAACTCTCGTTGTATTTCGACGGCTTCCTCATCCGAAAGACTAAGACATTCCCTTGGTGAGTAATTTAGGCTCGTGAAGCGATGATTATATATTAATAAATCTCCACTTTCGTTAATAAGGGCCAAAGGGATAGGTATTTGGGTTAAGGCCTCTTCCCAAAGGTTATCATTTTCTTTACCGACATTTTGATGAGTATTAAACGCCGCGTATTTTTCCAACCATTCAAGAAATAGTGCCAGGCCAAGGCTACCTCTTTTGCGTTGCTCTTCACTTATTCGATAGGCCAAGAAGTGAGGAAGACCTAACCATTCTAATGGAAATATCTGCCACCCTTTCTCTGATTTTTGCTTAACAACGATCTCATCAAGACTTGCTAAATATAAATCATCCCACAAGTTAAGTTCAGAAAAGTGATCACAAGTTTTTGAAATAAAATCGTTGAGTTGTCGTTCATTTAAAAGCTCATTATCTAACGTTAAAAAGGTTTTAATAATCGGGTCCATACTTTTATCAGAAGACTTTTCAAGTTCTCCGACATACTGCCCAGCCTCTTTAAAAAGATGTGCCGACTGCTGCTGTGCTGATTTTAAAAGATTGGCCTTCTCTCTTTCATGCATTATTTTTTCTACAAACTCTAGGAGATAGATAACACTAGAGCTATCTTCATTTACAGGCATAATATAGGGGGTTAGCTCGGAAGGAAGTTCCTCAAAAGTAAGAAGGATTAAACCAGGGTAGCGACCTTTTAAAGTTGGCGCCTGAGGAAACTCTTCTTTTCGCATGAAATAAACCATATCTGCATGCCAAGGAACATCAAAGAATGCTGCCCGGTTGGGTCTTACTCCATAGCGTGTGAGAAACTCTTCGTCTTCTAAGGGAAACTTCTGTTCCACAAAAATATCTAGATTTGAAAACCTATCATTTGACGAGAGAAGATCAAGGCTCATCTAGGCAACCCTTTTGATGCCTCGACCAAGCTATCGCCCTCAATCGCCAGTCCATTAACAGTTACCCCCCAATGAAGATGGGGCCCAGTTACTCTACCGGTGGAACCGGCCAGACCAATCACGCTCCCCATTGGAACTATTTCCCCTTCTTGAACATGAAGTTTAGAGAGATGACCATACATCGTGAAAATACCTAGGCCATGATCAATAATAATGGTGTTACCTGTATAAAAGAAATTGCGACTTATTACAATTTCCCCTCTATTCGCCGCTTTAATAGGAACGCCGACTGCCGCACGGTAATCTGTACCCAAATGTTGGGTTTGTTTCTTTTTATTAAAAACTCTTTTTGATCCATAAATACTTGTCACAAATGATTTAATCGGATGAGAGAATGGTTCGAAAAATAATGGACGATCAGGACTACTAGCATATGCCTTCGCCCTTATTTTACTCTCTTTTCTTGCCCGAGCAGCGTCTTTTTTATTTAAGAATACTCTTTTCTTATCAACTTTTAATCTCTCAGAAGGAAATTTCTTACTTAAGGTTTTTATGTCAGCTACTTTAGCTTTTTCGCCTTTCAAGAAAAAGAAGCAAGAAAATGGCTTCTCTTTAGAAAAATAAGTCTCAGAGATAAAAGAAACTAACTTATTATCTGCCAGATAGAACTTATAGTCCTTTCCTCCACACTTAAGACTTCCGGCCCTATTGAAGGTACCTGGAACAACCAGCAAAGAAACTTCGCCAGGCCTTATATTCAGCAACTGAGGCTCTATTGTTTTGGGCCATTCTTTAACATGTTGGCTACTTTCATCTTTTTTTACTGAAGACGAGATATCTTCCTTCACTATATTAGAGGCACAAGAAACCATCAAGGTCCCCATTAGAGCATAAAAAAGAACACGATAAGACTTCATTTAAGAACTCCTTTTTACTACTGTTTTTTGTCCGTCACTAAAGTAAATGTTTAGCTTGGACTCTTCTGGAAGTTGGTCAAAAGTATCTGCACTACCAACCAATTGACCATTCTCACTTTTCACATAAGTATAGCCTCTTCCTAATATATTTTCCGGATTCATTAACCTCAAAAGACCAAATTGATTATTTAATTTTGTATTCATGCTTTCGATACGTTCAGGGTAACGTTTTAATTGATTCAAACAATCCTCTAAGCGCATAGTTTTTTCATGAAGCCCCGTAAACTCCGGCAACCTCCCTTGCAAACGACAGTTAGAAAGTCGCTGTTGGTATTGGTAAAAACGGCCTTCAATTTTCCTTAGCATATGGACAGGACTTGTTTGCTCAAGTTGTGATTGTCTTTGGTAAAGGATATTTGCACCAAAGTCTCGCACCGAGCGCTTTAAGCTTTTTAAGTGAGAGAGTAGCTGAACCTGACCTTCTGTAATCGTTTCTGCCGCGGCCGTTGGTGTCTCACAGCGTTTATCAGCAACGTAATCAGAAATTGAGTAATCTACTTCATGACCGACAGCTGAAATAATGGGAATCGGACAATTATAAATCTCCCACGCCAGTGCCTCATCATTAAAGGCCCATAGGTCTTCAAGAGAGCCACCGCCACGAGTGATAACGATGACATCTAATTTAATATTTGATTTTTGATTGAAAGCGATTAGGCGAGTCAAAGCGTTTCGAATTGATTCAGGTGCTTTATCACCTTGAACCATTGCTGGTGACAGAAGGATGTCCATCCAAGAACTTCTTCTCTTCGTAACATTTAAAAAGTCATGATAAGCAGCACTTCCCTCTGCGGTAATGAGTCCAACCTTTTTTGGAAACTTAGGTATCGGTTGTTTGATCTCCATATCAAAGAGACCTTCCGAAGCGAGACGTTTTTTCAAACGCTCAAGTTGAAGTTTTAGATCACCGGTTCCTGCTGGTGTAATTCTTTTTACGATTAGCTGAAAAGAACCACGTTTGGAATAAACACCTAAGCCTCCGCTAGCGATGATTTTGTCGCCATCCTTTAGGTTCTTAATTAAAGGGTTTCTTAAAGCATCCATTTTAAAAAGACAGCAATTGAGAGCACTTGATGAGTCTGACAATGTGAAATAATAATGACCGGCACCAGAACTACTTAGGTTCGTGATTTCACCCACAACAGATACGCCTCGAAATTGATTTTCAAGGTTATTCTTAATTTGCTCCATTACCTGAGAGACAGTAGGTACATTCTTTTGCATGGCTTAAGTTTAGCGGTCTAAAAAGAGAGTGTACAACCCTTAGCGCCGTGTCAGATAAACTAGTTCTTTTCTTCCCACCAACTGACAAACTCTTTTAGGGCCTCTCTGGTTGTTTGCTGTGGTCGGTAACCTAATACTGATTTTGCTTTTTCAATATTTAGGGTCATTGAATATGAGGTAATACCAACCTTTATGGGCAAAAGCTTTGGTTCTCTTTTCCTTCTAAAAAGCTTCGCCATTAATTCTGATAATTGGGCCAACAACATCAGAGGCATCAAAGGAAGCCTTCTTAATTGTCGCCCTCTTTTTAAAGCCACTAATGCCTCTGAGACAAAGTCCCATAGTTTATAAGGCTCATCATTCGTAATGTTGTAAGTGTCCCCATAAAACTCACCAGAACCTTCCAAACATCTTTTAATAAGGACTACTAAATTTTTACAACTCGTAAAGTCCGTTTGATTATTACCTGACCCAGGTATAATGAGTTTTTTTTCATCGTATAATTCAATAACTCGAGGTAACCAGTTGTTGTCTCCCGCTCCAATTACTCCACGAGGCCTTAAGCACATGGTTAAAAAGTTAGGACTATGGGCCGCACTTACAATTTGCTCACTTAAATACTTCGTTTGAGCATAAGCATTTGAAAATTTCTTTGGAATCTCAGTTTCGATTAGTTGAAACTGATCAATATATTGAAAATAAATAGAAGGTGAAGACAAATGAATGAAACGCTTTATTCCAGCAAGCCTTGCTTCTTTTATCAATATTTCGGTTAGCCGAACATTAGCATCGTAGAACTCTCTATAAGACCCCCAAGTACCAACTTTTCCAGCACAGTGGACAATCGCATCAACACCATCTAGAAGTTCTTTTAAGAAAAGTACTGAGTCAAGTGTTCCAGAAATATATTGGCAATTTTCAGGTAAACTTGGGCGAGATGTTCTTCGCCCAGTGGCAATGATTGAAAAATTAGTTTTAGAGAGTTCGTGACACAAACGACTTCCTACAAACCCTGAAGCACCTGTAACGAGAACTCTCATTAAACGATGATTACTTATTCATTAATGTTTTTGAGAACAAAATAGTCTTTAAGTGTTTGATGGCCTGATCGACCTGATAATCATCATCTGGTCCACTTCGACTCTCTTTCTTACTCTTTTTATTTTTATCCTTTCGGGCCTTAATATCAGAAATTCGCTTTACTCGCTCTTCACGCTCTTTATTCTTGCGCAACTCTTTTTCTTCTGGAGTTTCAATCGTTGCCGTTAAGTGGTTTCTTAAATCTCGCTCTCTAACATAGCGCGATTCATTTTCATTTTCACTTACCCAAGATCCCTCATATTCACTCACAATGATATCAGGCTTAATTCCTACAGCTTGAATTTTTCTATCTTTTGGAGTCATGTACTGAGCGATCGTAAGTTTAACCCCTTGGTCTTCATCTATCTTAGCAATAGACTGAACTGAGCCTTTGCCGAAGGACTGGCTCCCCATAATAATCCCACGCCCATGATCTTGAAGAGCTCCTGCAACAATTTCCGAGGCAGATGCAGAGGCACCGTTAATCAAGACAGCAAGAGGGGTTTCAAGATCTTTATA
>JAFMBV010000095.1 GCA_017858255.1 Bacteriovoracaceae bacterium | reverse complement strand
ATGATCGCTAAAATCATCGTCACAGGAAAAGACCGACTAACTTGCTTGGATAGGATGATTCGAGCATTAGAAGAGACCGTTATTGAAGGGATTGAAACGAATAAAGAACTTCATTTAAAGATTCTCAGAGACGAAACCTTTAGGGGAAATAATTACTCAACCAACTTCTTAGCCGAAAGAATGCAGTAAAATTAAATAGTTAGACTATTTTGCCAAGGATGGCATGCATTGAAGTATTTTGAACAGGCTCAAGAAAATCTTAAGCGTAGTAACTTCTACAAAGCCTTAGAACTATTTGAAATTTCCTTAAAAGAAGATGCTCTTTCTAAAGAGTTAAAAATTTTCTGTTGTGAAAAAATAGAAAGAATAAATGAAATTTTACAAAAAGATTCAACGCAAGACTTGTTAACCTTTCTGGCGGACAACTATTTTGAACTAGGTCACTTCGAAAAAGCTCAAGAGTTTTATGGAAAGCTTTTCTATGAAACTAAAAGACCAACGTTTTTAAAGAAACAATTCTTAGCGTTGTTAAGTGATGGCAATATCGCTATCGCCCAGGAACTAGCAAAACAATATCTCGATGCCTTATTAAAAAGTAGGTTATCAGATGAAATCATTAATTTTTTAAATGAAAATGAAAGAATATTTAAAGAACAAGACATGGCCTTGTGGAGATTGAGAGCAGCCTTTTTATCAGGAAATATTGGTCAATTTGAGATTGAAATTAAAAGTTGGAAAGAACTTAATGAAAATGACCAGAGAGAACTTTTTCAGATGGCAATGGACTTAACTGGTCATAATGCAAAGTACTGGCATTCCTCTAAGCTGATCTTAGAAAGCTTTTGGCAGGCTCTTTGTCAGAATGATGTTCCCTATCTTTTAAGTAGGAAAAGAGTAATTAAACTTGTTCTAGATTATTGGCTAATTTTTAATAAGAATCATGATCTGATTGAAAGCTCTGTCCAGATTGCAAAGAAGTATAAACTACCAATTATTGGACATGAACTATCAAAATTTGTCGGAGACTCAGACTTAATTGATTATTTTCTAAATAGAATGCCAAGGGATGCATTCACAAATGATAGTTATGACCTTGGTGCGGATCTCTTTGATGAAAAAGATAGAGATCATATTAAAAAAATCGAAAGAGACATAAAATTCCTCATAAAGTCGGGTAATAATGCAGAGGCCTTAAAACTTACTTATGAATTGGAGAAACAAGATCCTCAAAATCCAATTATTCAAAAGGTTCTAGGAGATAGAAAAGCTAAAGGTTTTACGAATAATGAAAAAAAGATTGAGGACCTGTTAAATGAAATTGATAGATATGTTCCTGAGAGAGAAGCAGAAGATGACTATGAAAGCTCTTTTATTTCGGTCGTAAAACATTATGATACAGAATTTGTGGGTGAAAACTATGAGGACATTATTATAGGCTTTAATTTAATAAACTTACCAAAAGTCGCCTTAGAGGTCGTAAAAAAGGTCATAGTAGAGGACTTAAGTGAAAGAGACCTCGTAAATTTAAAATACCTTGAAATAGAGACACTATTAAAAGATGAACAATTTTTTTCAGCGCGAGATTCTGTTGAGGATGTACTGTCGCACATACCTCTGATAACTGAAGAAAGGTTGTCCATGACCTATTTAAGAGCAGAAGCATATTATTGCATGAATAAATGGGATTATGCCCTTAAGCTTTTTACAGATATCTTTCATAAAAACCCAAGTTATCGCTTAACTAGCGAAAGGATAAAGGTAATTGAAAGGAACAAATAGAGTCTTTATATTTGTTGTTTTGCTGTTATCTGGCGTAATCGGAATTACGTGGCAGGCCATTCAAACTGAAAGGTTTGGCACATTGTTAAGTAAGAGAATCGGGAAAGAAGTTAGGAAGAGATATGGTGCCAAATTAAAGTTTGAAAGATTTGAGTTTGGTTTAATTCCACTAGCGACTAGGGTTGTTAACTTAGAGCTAGAAAAAGATGATGTATTTATAAGTGCAGGAAAGCTTGGGTTAGAGTTTGGGTTGAGAGATATCTTCTCAAAAGACTTCTCTATTGGGAAAGTCTCACTCGAAGATGCTATTTTATATATACCGCACATTAAAAAAGACCAGGATAAAGAGTTTTCTTGGGCATCGATATTTGAACAATACAAAAATAATGTTGTAAAAAAGCTACCTTTTACTTTAAGAGGGGTTAGCTTAAGAAATTCGATTATCAATCTACAAGATTACGAAGTGCAGGCCATTGATGTTAATTTTAGTTTCTTTCCAAATATATTAATAGGAAAGTTTTCATTCGGTTTTGAAGAACGAATGTTTAACTACTTTGAATTTAAAAAATTAAAGTCCGTCAAAGTAAATGGGATTGCCGGGGAGTTTCAATTAACTTCGAATTATCTCCGCTTAAAGGAAACAAAGGTTTTAGCTGAAAATAGTTTTGTTCAGCTAAGTGGAAAAATACTTAAAAGTGAACTCGTTCAAGGTTTTAAGATAGACTCCTTTTTAGATTTGAAAAAAATAAAAAACGCGATTCCTGAAAACACAATAAATCCAAAGATTTTACCTAAAGGCTCCGTAAGAATTGTTGGAAGTATTGACGGTAGTCTAGGTTCGCCTACTGGAACCTTTGAGGTTCGTGGAGAAAGAGTAAAGAGTGATGTTTACAACTTTCGAACCCTCAATAGCGAACTTTCAATTAATCAGGGACTGATCAAACTAGACAAGGCAGATGCGAAAATTTCCGGTGGTTCTCTGAGGCTAACGGAGAGTACGAATATTTTTGATTTAAATAAAAAGGAGTTTATGTGGCCGAAGCTCTTTTTAGAAACAAAGAATCTTTTTACTAATGATTTCTTGTTCTTTATGCCTGAGCTTAATCGTGCAAAGGCGAGAATCAGTGGCCCTTTAAAATTCTCGATTAGTAAAAAAAGTATTGGAATCAACACCTATGAAGGCTTTAGTGTCGAGGACTTTCGTTTGCTAGACGATAACCAAAAGGAAGTTTTGAAAAACACAAAGGTATTGCTTGGGGCTGGAAGCAAGATCGTTGTCAACTTTAATGGATTAGTAGATGTTGATACAAGTCTTAACTTCCATCAGTCTAAATTTGACCTCAGAGGAAAGATTGGAAATGGTAGGGTGAATTTAGAGATTCTACCCGGGGTAGTCGATCTAGAGGCTTTTGGCCCAATCTCAGGTCTTGTTCTAAGTGGAGTAGGGCCAGTTGCAGGAACAATAAGAGGTCCATTTGATCATGTGGTTTTTAACTTCAATCTAAATCCAAAAGATTTTAGAATGTTAGGCTTTAACCTAGGTGATATTTCGGGCGATATTAGGTTTGATCTAAGATCATCAGTTTTGCGCTTATCTGACCTAAAGGGAGCTTATGGGTCATTAAAGTATGAATCTAGTGGAAAAATTAATTTCAAGGATAAGTTAAACGCAATTGATATGAAAATTAATATTCTTCAAGGAAGTGTGGACTCTTCAAAGGTGACATTTGAACCGTTGCTTAAACCATTGTTACCCTATTTAAAAGATACAAAGTTTAATTACTCGTCTCAGATTTCATTAAAAGGCGGATTAGAAGTTAGCAAAATGAATATTTTAGGTAAATTACTGGCTGAAAACATTCTCATACACTCTGAGGACATTGAAAGAGCAAAACTAAATTTCTCATTAAAAGACAATATTCTCAAACTAGATAGCTTAGACGCAAAGAAAGTTTCTGGTTCAATAAGTGGCGAAGGAGAATATAACTTAGGAGATAAGAGCTATTCTTATAGGGGGACCTTGTCGAACTTAAGAATTAAGGATCTTTATTATTACCGAATATTAAATTTAGGACTAGATGGTGATGCATACGGAGAATTCTATGGTGTAGGTGACCCTGATGTTTTTAGCTCGCGTTCTCATGTTCGATTAACTAATAGTAGTGTTGAGAACGTTAGATTGAATGATTCTATTTTAACAATTTATAATAATAAAAAAGACTTGTTCTTCAGCACATCTCTTGTCGGTGGTGAAGTTAAGGGGGAGGGCTATTTAAATCTCGCTGATGATAGGGCTAAAAAGAGTGCTCTTAGTTTTAGCGTTTCAACTTCAAATCTTAGGAATTTCGCAGGTATAGTTGGTAAACATAATATCTCGAACCAAGATATTCAAGGAAGTTTTAGAGGGGGATTTGAAACAGACTTTTACTTAGACGACTTATCAAGTCTAAATTTAAAGGCAAGTTTATCACAATTAAATTTTCGATACCCTGGTATCTCCATCTCCAATAATAAAAAGCCCGTTAAGGTTTCAATAAAAGACGGGAAGTTTGAAAACTGGAATTATGAATTAAGTGGTGAGGGGATTTATTTAAAGTCTTTAGGAGAGGGGGACTTACGTAATAAAATGCAACTTAAGCACACCTTTAGGATTAACAGCTCTCTTGCTGAATTACTGACTGAAAATGTAGAAAAAAGTCAGGGAACCGTAAAAGGAGAACATACCTTAGTCGGTAACATTAAAAACTTAGAGCAATATTTAAAACTCAATGGAAGTGACCTTGTGTTTAAGGGAAGATCCCTTCCAGGTCTCTTTTCGGACTTTAGCTTTAAGGTTCTGCTTGAAGATAATTTGATGCTTATAAAATCAGCGGCTGGATCATATGGAAATGGTAGAGTAAGCGCAAATGGTTCCGTGAAATTTGCATTTCCATTTCCAGAAGTAGACTTAAATTTAAATGTAGAAAAATCTCGCTTTCCCATTTTAAAGAAGAGTGGTGTTGTTGTCTCTGGGGATCTTAGGTTAAGTGGAAGAAAATTACCTTATGACCTTGAAGGTTCTCTCGCCATTATCCAGGGGCAAATAATTGAGGAGATGGGGGATCTTGCTTCTTCTGCTATAAACAGTGATAGTTACCAACGCTTCATACCTGTAGGGTATTTAGAAGGGAGTGTTAGTTTTATAAATACGGATATATTGGTGAGTTCCTTTTCTCCTATCAAGATAAAAAATGGGATGATTGATCTAGGTCTTGGAGGCAATTTACGAATTTTTGGCAGTATTTTTAGTCCAAAATTAAATGGCGAAATGGGAATAGAAAATCCAGAAAATAAATTTCTTTTTAAAGGGCATGAATTCTTACTCTCTGAGGGAACGGTCAGGTTTATGGATGGAGCTCGTAAAGAGAGCCCTGAACTAAGATTTAGTGGTGTCGCACGTATAAATGATTATGATGTTTATATTAACTTAAGTGGACCAGCAGACAGTATCGGTGTTGAGATGACTAGTAATCCACCTCTTTCCCAGGAGGATATACTTTCATTACTAACTCTTGGAGTAACAAGCGATGTTTCTAAAAACCTCGGGGATCGACAAAGACAATCAGTAACGACTTTAAGTATTGGTAGTTTGATTATTGACCAATTAAAAATAAACCAATCCTTAAATGACAGTCTTGGTTTAAGATTAAGCATTCAGCCTGAGTTCATAGAAGATGAAAACAACCTTTTAGAGGGGCGCACTGAGGACCGAAATGGTGGAAATCGTTTCCGTTCATCAACAGTATTAAAGGTTCAGAAGAGAATTTCAAAAAAGGTCAATCTCTCTCTCAGTAGCACCGTCGGTGGAAGTGTAGATCAAAATCAGGAAATGAATGTAAATTATAAGATTAATAAATCCTGGTCATTGGAGGGAGTTTATGAAGTCCGTTCAAATGATGAACTTGAACAAGAGTTACCAGACTCTGTCGGGGCAGATGTGAAGTACCAATGGTCCTTTTAAGGATCCTCATATTGTCGGTTTTATTTGTTGCTTCACTAGAAGTATGTGCTGAATTTCGCCTGATTTGTTTTCCCGAAAGTAAGTGTTCCGAAATCGAAGAGAAGTTAAGTCAAAAGGGTAGCACTGAGGGCTTAAACAATTTAGCGACAATGAGGAGTTTAGGGCTAGATAAAAGTGTAAAGTTTTTACGAGTTCTTTCCTATAAGAATGGCGACACATTTGTATTAATTGAAAAGAAACCTGTTATTAGATCTCTTTTTTTTGAAGGATCAGATGATATTGAAATAGATCAAATTCAGAAAATTTCTCAACTACAGGAAGGAACATATTACAGTGTTGAGGATTTAAATGTGGCGAAGAATAGGGTTGAGTCATGGCTGTCTGATCGTGGATTTTTAGCCCCCCTTTTCACTTATGAGACTTCTTCTAAGTCACGAGGTGATGTAAGCGTAAGTGTTAAAGTTTCTTTTGAAAAAAAGCTTCTCCTCGATAATCTCAGTATTAGTGGAGACTCAAATTCATTAACAAAAGAACTAGTCGTTCCTCTCTTAAAGTTCGAGGGTAGGCCATATAGTAAAATTAATTTTAAGCTGGCCCTCGATAGCTTAACCAATGAACTTAAAAAAGAGGGATACCTAAAAGCAGTTGTTAACATGAAGGAAGCCATTATTAAAGACAAGGTTTCGCTTGATGTAACATTGTCTCTTAATAAAAGACTTCAATTTTCTTTTTATGGAAATAAGATTTTGGAGAAAGAGCTCTTGGTTTTAGACCTAAAGAAGTCAATATTAGAGGGCACTTCAATACTTCGGCCATCAGACCTAAGGGCCGTCGTTGAGAAGTCATATACTCGGCAAGGAATATATAACGGCCAAGTTAAACTATATGTTCGAGATGGTGAGACTAAAGAGGGCGATGAGGTTACGACCTACTTTTTCAATATAGTTGAAGGGAAAAAGGTTCGTCTGTCTAAGTTGTCTTTCAAGGGTAATTTAGCGGTTGATTTACAGGAGCTTAAAAGGATTTATTATAAAAACAGTACTGTCCTTGCAGCAAGAGATTATCTAGATGAAGCCTATTTAAAGAATTTTACGCCAATATTGAAGAATTATTATTTAAAAAAGGGTTATGTGTTTGTTGAGATTTCAAAACCCCGTCTTGTTATTAATAAAGAACGGAATGAAGCTGAAGTTACCTACTCTCTCAAGGAACGGCAGCAAAGTATGTTGGAAGAGATAAACTTATTTGATGTTCCTGAAGAGTTTAAAGCTCCGATTCTAAATTCAATGATTAATAAAATTGGGAAACCGATGAACGTTATTGAACTAGAAGGGGATTTGAGCCGTGCTCTTAATAAGCTTAGAGAGATGGGTTTCTTCTATGCGACGATTACAAATTTAAACGATGATAATGTCGTTACCTATGACTCCAATTACACCAAGTCTAAACTCAACTTAAAGTTTAAAACTGGAAAAATTACAAAACTAGAAGACGTTGTTTTAAGTGGAAATAAAGTTACAAAAGATGTTGTTCTCTTGCGAGAGGTTCGACTCAGAAGAGGTGATTTAATTACGCCTGAAGTGATAAAGGGTGTAAGAGATAGAATTAATGGGCTTGGGTTGTTCGGAAAAATTCAAGTTTTGCCAATCGTTACAAATAAGCTGACTACAGATAACTTCAATAAAACAAACCTAATTATACAGGTTCAAGAAAAGAAGTTCGGTCGAGGTGAAATTGCCCCCGGGTTTCGAACGGATATTGGCGCTAAACTATCTTTCATACTATCTAAATCCAATTTGGTTGGAATGAATGATTCTGGCACTCTTAAGCTTCAGCTAAATCGTAGGTTTAGTTTGAGCCAGTTTGATGAAAGAAGGGCAGCACAAAGAAGCCAGAAAATCGAAGGGATTGCCAGTTTAAACTATTCATTCCCTTATTTATTAAATCTAGCAAACTTTAACGGTAATCTCTCTGTTCAAAGAAGGCGCTTTTTTAGTTTTGATGCCGATATTTTGAGAGTTTCCCCACAGGTAAGCAAACAGATAAATTCAGTTATGGGTATTTCTCTTAAGTACCAGTATGAAAAAATAAGGCAGTTCGATGCGACAGAAGAAAAAGATAGGGCAACTTTTGAAATTGGAAGTTTGACTCCTGGTTTATCTCTAGATTTTAGAGATAGTACTGTCTCTCCACGATCTGGTGCCTACCTAGGGTTGAATTGGGAATTTGCCAATCGTTACTTTGGCTCACAAAAAGATAGCGACATTGAAATCAATTTCTCTAAGGTCATTAGTAGGAATAGATTCTACATACCGCTTGGTTCAAAAAACTTTGTCCTGGCCCTTAGTGCAGCTGCAGGTATGCAGCAGAACTATGCTGACGGAAACAATGGAACCAATAGTGATGGTAGCTTAAGAACGAGGGGCTATATACCCTCGATAAAAGTGTTTCGCCTTGATGGTTTCGACAACGTAAGGGGCTTTGCTGATAATGAGATCAACAGGCTAGAAACGGGAGTAGATATTACTACCACCAGAGTTCAGGGGAAGGCGTTCTTTGCAAATCTTAAATTTGAGCCAAGATATTATATAAATGATACTTTTGTGGTCGGTCCATTTTTTGACGCAGGGAGAATTTTTCTTGATACCTTTAGGCCAACTGATTTACGTACTTCCACAGGTTTAACCCTTAAATTCCTAACTCCAGTTGGAACTTTGGACTTTGATTACGGTATAAAGCTGCGACGCAGGAGATTTAATGGCGGAAATAGAGAGTCATTTGGAAGATTTCACCTTAGTATCGGGTATTTTTAACAATAGATATGAATTCCGTTCTTGACGTTGGGCCCAATTTTCTATTATAAACACTAACCTATATAAATTGTGGACTTGTGGCTGAAAAAAGCCTTTGAAGGACTATAGCTATGTATACTCAAAAGTCGTTCGTGTTGAAACCTGCTGACGCTGAAAAAAAATGGTATTTGGTTAATGCCGAGGGGCAAACTGTTGGACGGATTGCAACTAAAATAGCCAATGTATTACGTGGTAAGATTAACCCTCAGTATACACCTCATACGGACTCTGGTGATTTCGTTGTTGTTGTTAATGCTGATAAAGTTGTCTTTACTGGTAATAAGCTTGATCAAAAAGTTTATCACAAGCACTCTGGCTACATCGGTGGTATGAAAAAAAGAACTGCGCGTGAGCAAATGGATAGACAACCTGAAAAGGTATTAATGTCAGCTGTGAAAGGTATGCTTCCTAAGAATACTCTTGGTCGTAAGCAACTTACTAAGCTTAAAGTATTTGCAGGAACTGAACACCAACATGAGGCTCAAAACCCTCTAGAATTAAAATTGTAATCAAAAAGTAAAAGGATAGTTTGTAATGGCTGCGAAAGGAAAAACATACGACGCTCATACGGTAGGTAGAAGAAAGTCTTCGGTTGCAAGAATTTTTGTAACAGATTCTGGTAAGGGTGAAGTAACTATTAATGACCGTGATATAAAAGAATATTTCCCAAAGGCGACTGACCGTTATGTTGTGAGTCAACCGCTTAACCTTTTAAAGGTTGCTGATAAGTACGATCTGAAAGTCACTGTAAAAGGTGGCGGTACTACTGGACAGGCCGGTGCCATAAGACATGGTATTGCTCGTGCAATTTTAAAGCTTGACCCAACCGTAAGGGCGGAACTTAAAAAAGCTGGATTCTTGACTCGTGACCCACGTAAGGTTGAGAGAAAGAAACCTGGTCAGCCAGGTGCAAGAAAGCGCTTCCAGTTCTCGAAACGTTAATCAAAATTTTAATGAAAAGGCCCAGGTTTTACCTGGGCTTTTTTTTTGCCTAAGACCTGTCACTCCACATATCCAAACCTTATAGGTATATCTAGAGTAGTGAAAAAAACTAACTTTAAAACCATTTCGATAAAGGGTGCCAGAACCCATAATCTTAAAAATATAGATATTGAGATTCCTCTTCAGAAAATAAGTTGTATTTATGGGCCTTCAGGTTCAGGAAAGTCCTCTTTGGCCTTTCATACAATTCTAGCTGAATCAAAGAGACGCTACCTAAATTCACTTCCGAATGATGTGAAGTTTTTTTGGAATATGCCAACTTCCGCTGATGTGGATAGTATTTATCCTGTTTTGCCCGTTTGGGGTCTCGCTCAAAGTAATCCAATTCTTGGTTCTCGGCCTAATCTGGCCGATACGATGGGGTTATCAGAACATTTACAGCGTTTATGGCAAGATTTCGGAAGGGAGAATTGCCCTGAGCATAGAGTAGAACTAGTGCCCGAAAATTGGAATGATACCTTTCTAGCGCTTCTAGAGAAGAACAACTGGAACGGTGAAGATGAGGTTTTACATTTCTTTGTCGAAAGAGGTGCTTATCAAGAGAAGTTTGGCCAGGAGTCTACACCAGCAAGAAGTTATAGTTTTGAGCTTTCAGATACAAATGATTTTAACGAAGAAGATCTTTATTGGGAGTTGTTTAGAGTAAAGACCAAGGCATTAAATAAAGTAGTCTCTCGAATAAAAGAAGCCGGATTTTCTAAAGATCATGTTTTATTTTGCGTTAAGGATAAGGGGAACTTGGACCCCTTGCCGAGGCAGGACATACTGAACTGTCCAAAATGTGAGTTTCAAAAGAGAAAGGTTTCACTTGAACCGACTGAATTTAGTCCTTATAACGCTGCGGGGGCCTGTTCTAAATGTAATGGTCATGGCATGAACCTAGAATACGACAGAGAGAAGGTCGTAAAATACCCTTATCTTCCAATAGAAGAGGGGGCCATCTCTATTTTAGAATCTTCTCACTTTTCACACTTTTATCCCCTTCTCGTTAGCGAGTTAAAAAAAGAAAAAATCTCTCTTTCCAAGGCCTTTTCAAGTCTTCCGCAAAAAAAGGTTTGGAAAATATTGGAAGAAGGCTCGGGTAGGTTTCCAGGTCTTAAGGCTTGTTATGAATATTTAGAATCAAGACGTTATAAGAGAACAGTTCGTATTTTTTCACGCAAATTAAAAACCGAAGTTTTATGCGAAGAATGTTTAGGAACAAGAATTAATAAAAAGACGCATGACTTAATTATTCCAGAGTTTCCTGGTCTCAACTATAGAGAGCTTTGGCTTAAGACACCCAGTGAACTATTGGTTCTATTTAAAGAATCAAAGAAAAAGTTGAAAGTAGAGAAAATTAAAAAAAGATTTGAAGCGATCATAAACCTTTTGGAAGTCTCTAAGGACCTAGGTTTAGCAAGTATTCCACTTTGGAAAAAAGCAAAATACCTAAGTAGTTCAGAATACCAGAGGGCCCTCCTTACAAAAATATTGAGTTATCAGGGCTCAGGCTCATTATTTGTATTAGATGAGCCTTCATTTGACCTTTCCTTGATGGAACAGGCGAACCTTTATGAATGTCTAATCAAAATAAGGGATCAAGGTAATACAATTCTATTGGTTGAACATAGTGAATATCTAAGAGGGTGCTCCGACTATCATATTCATATGGGACCCGGTGCAGGACCTGCTGGTGGAGAAGTTATCAGTGTAAAAGTGAATAGAAAGAAAATACTTATTCCACCAAAAATAACTTTAAAAAAACCCGGAAAATATAAAGATAATGTGTTGGTGAAAAGCTTTCAGTTTGATGGGAGAACATTTCCAGCGATAAAGATCCCTCTTTATGAGACTACAGTTTTTTATGGGTCTTCAGGCTATCGTAAAGACTATTACTGTAAAAATTTTTTATTAGATACATTGAGCTTTATATCAACGGGTGAGCCAATTGGTTCTATGAATCAGGTTGATCAAAGCTTAGTCTCAGGATCGTTTGATTTCGAAAAAGTTCTCTCATTCGATTCATCTTTAGGGAGGGTCAGTTCTCGGTCTACTGTTGGAACTTCAATTGGTTTAAGTCCTGAAGTTCGTAAATACTTTTCCCGTCTGCCTGTTTCAAGAGAATTGGGTCTAGAGAAAGGACATTTCTCTCCTAACTCTGAACTTGGAAGATGTACTAGCTGTGAAGGACGTGGAATTAAAGAAGTAGAAATGTCATTTTTAGAAGATATTATTTTAGTCTGTGATGATTGTGGAGGTAAAAAGCTGAAGCCATATTTATCAAATATAAGCGATGGTACTTTTACGGCCTATGATGCCTTTCGTCTGCCAATGACGGAAATTATTCCAAGACTAAGCCTAACTCCAAAGTTTAAAAAAATTTGGTCACTTGTTGAACTTTTAAACCTGACTTATTTAAGTTTGGATCGCTCATTATCATCCCTCTCTGGTGGGGAGAGAATGCGAATAAAGCTCCTTTCCCAGCTGTCAGGAAAAATAGAGAACTCCTTTTTGTTTTTCGATAACATAAGTTCAGGTCTCTCGACGAAAGAAGTAGAAAAAATTTATGACTTTATTGATTCATTGAAGAACCTAGGAAATACGATATTTATCGTGGACCAGAACCCTGCCCTCATAAAAAGGACCAATTCTACAATATCGATAACTTAAGTCCTTGAAATTACCAAATAATAGCCGACTATTTTAGTAAAGAATATTTCCTTTTTGCCGAAGAGGTAAGAAGGGAGTGTGTTTTGATAAAGTTCAAAATCTTTTTCACTTTTATATTTTGCCTAATCCTGAGTAACGCTCGGGCGACTGTTTTTATAGAAACATCTATTGAAGATAGACTTGAGCAAGCCTCCGGAGTCATAAAAGGTACTTTCGTTGGGAAGAGCTACAAGAAACTTCCAGGCGGAAGGGTTGTAACAGAGGCAACATTTCAGCTAACTGAAGTATCTGGAATCGCTCCAAACGAAATTGTGAATCATAATAACTTTAAAGTTATGTATCCTGGAGGAGTTTGGCAAAACAGAGTCTATAAAATTCATGGCGCTCCAGAATTCAAAAAAAATGAAGAGGTTATTCTTGTCATTAGAAAAGACCGTTTTGGCTATATAATGCCGGACTTAGGCCTTTCAAAATTCAATATCTATCAAGAGGATGGGAAAAAAGTAGTCAAATCAGCCATCTTTTCGGGAAAAAAAGGGATAGGTAAAATTTCTTATGATGATTTCGAATTCCTAGTGCAAAAAACATACGGTAGTCCGCTTAATAAGTTCTTGGTGGACAAGTATATTGATAAAGGGTCTCACAGAAACTCAGAGAGTGGAAAGCGATCACCAGCAAGTAATAAAAACACTAACGAAAAAGAAGATGACGATATTCCTGTCATTTGGTTTGTCCTAGGGCTAGGACTAATGGGCTTTCTTCCAACGTTACTTATTAAGGGCAAAAGGAATGAAGGCTAGATTAATTTTTTCATTTTCTTTTTTATTATTTGTTCTTTCAACAGAAGGTTTTGTTCACCAAAAAACAATAATAGGTAATGAGTTTGTATGGCCGAACACTTCAGGGATCATTCTTTATGTTAATGGCGCAAACTCATCAGGATTATCTTCAAGTAATATTGTTACAAGGGTGAATGAGTCAGCATCACTTTGGAATAATTCTGGTGGCCCAAGTCTCTCTGTTACTTCAGTAAACTCCGGCCCAATAGAGGGAAGAAGTGATATTTACTTTTCTACAGATCCTATGTTTTTTTCGAGCTCCTCTATTCTAGCAGTAACTGAAAGTATTTATAATGAATCTGACGGAACAATTATAGAATCAGATATAATCATCAAAGATAGTGTTCTTTTTAGTAATTCCCAAGCATCTTCACCTTATATCGGAGATGTCCTAAGTCATGAAATTGGGCATTTATTAGGAATGGACCATGCCACTCTTCCCTTTTCGACAATGTTTTATAAATTAACAAGAGGCCAAGTCACACCAGCTTATGATGATCATCTCGGTAAAAGTATGCTTTATAACTCACGGAGCAACTCGGGAAAAATTTCGGGTAAAGTTGCTGGAGGGGATAATGTCGTTGGAGTCTTTGCTTCAGATGTACAGTTAATATCATCGAAGGAAGGGCGGATTATTGCGAGCACATTAACAGATGAAACTGGCACATTTACATTTGATGGAATTCCTACCAATGATGTTTATTATATTTATGTAAAACCACTGAATACTAAAAGCTCTCTATCTCCTTTTTACCAGACAGTTAAAAAAGATTTTTGTACAGGTTTTGCTGATTACAAGGGAACCTTCTTTGAGTCTTGTGATAATTCTCGAAAGGGTTACCCCCAAGGGATTAAATTGTTAAATGGAGTTTCCTCAGTAGATATTGGTGTGGTCACTATAAAATGTAATATTAATGTGCCTTTAGAATATTTTCCAGGAAGAGATTCAGGGGAGTTTCGTATTGGTGATGCTGATCGTGCCGGTGACTCTTTTGTTGGCTACTTTACTGAAAGTGATATTAGTAGCAACAAGGAAGATAACCTTTATGTTGATTTGTCTCATATTGATGCTTCTAGTGGAAACCTCTATTTGGATCTCAATTTAATTGCTCAAGATTTTCAGTCGCGAATAGCTTACAATATTGAAGTAACATCTCCCTTAGGTTTTTTTAATTATACCTATAGTACTGATAGTGACTTCAATCCAAATTTAAATTTGAAAGGTAGAATTAATTTAGATTCTAGTGTTTTTTCGAATAATATTTTTGAAATTAGAATCACTCCAACTGACTTTGACGACTTTATTGGAACGACCCCATTCTCAATAGAAAGTTTATTCTTTCCCGATTTTGCGACCATTGGAGACGACAGATACTTTTATCAATTTATATATTTTGTGAGTGAAAGTAGTGGACCAGATTACCCGGTTGTTTCTCATTACAACTATCC
>JAFMBV010000094.1 GCA_017858255.1 Bacteriovoracaceae bacterium | reverse complement strand
ATGTTGAAGTTCACTATTCATTTTTGAAAATGGATGGGAATAAGTCACAAATCTACCTAGAGGAAATTTCTCAAGATAAGACTTCTTGGATTCTAAAATAATGGCACATGTATATTTATTGTGACGTTCTTCAAGTCTAGGAAAGTTAAGAACAAGGCCAAGTTTGCCAAGGACCAGTTTAGTAAAGCTATAGAAGCGAGTAAGCATTGGCTCGGCCTCTTTAAAGTTTCCTTGATAGACAAGTTTACCAACAGGTAATTTTTTATAAACAGGAGTATCCCAAAGCCAACTTCTCTGAAGTAAGAAACCATTAGCACGCTGTATGTGTTTATCAATAAAAAGGTAGAGGAATATACCACTTTCCCTAGAAATCATTTCAGGTGTTAGATGATTTTGAACTAAGGCCAGCATTGTATTTGGTCCGGTACCGGCAACGGCGATATTCGTTGGGTAATATAGTGAAGATTCTTTTGCAATTCTATAGGCCAAGGAATCTTCAACCGCTATACTGCTTCCCAATGCAAAAGAGCCCCCCGCTAGAATGAAATGCTTTTCTTGACTCTCTAATGGGCGCAAAGGAGTATTTCTAAATCTATCTTTATCAAATGTATATTGAGTATTAAAAAGAATCTCTTCTTCGGTTCTAGCACTATGATAAATTGTAATATTTTTTCTATTACAAATGCCGATGTTAGGGCACGAATCAACTTCACGAGGGTACTTTATATGGTAAAAGGTCTGTCCTCTTAATTGGTGAGACCACTCAGGCCTGGCCGTCTTAGCAGAGAACTCATTGGATAGAAAAAAAGTGAATATCTTTTTTTGATCTTCAGGAAGCTCAGACAAATCATTGGAATGGGTCAGTGTCGAAACAAGGCTTATAAAGAAAAAAATACTGTAAAAATAACCTCTAAAGAGCATGGTAAGAGAATAACATCAAACATATTTATTTCCTATATGTTTGATTCTCCCCTTAAGTGGCCAAGGCATGAGTTCGAGAGGTCCTTAATAACCACCTCTTAAAATTTTTTAACACGTTTTCTTTACTACCGACTTTCAAAGTTTTAAAAGAGATAAATATGAAATTAAACCTCCCTAAAAATTGGTCTTCATTAAAAGAGACTTGGAACCAACCAGAGCTTTTGGATTTACGAAACTTTCTTGATAGCGAATTGACCGCCAAGAAAATAATTTACCCCCCCAAGGAGCTTTGGTTTAATGCCCTAAACTACTGCTCTCCTAAGGACACAAAAGTGGTTATCCTAGGACAGGATCCTTATCATGGTGCTGGTCAGGCCATGGGTCTCTCTTTTTCGGTTCCTGAGAGTTGCAAGATTCCACCAAGTTTAAAGAATATCTATAAGGAACTTGAAGCAGATCTCGACACGTTGGCCCCTGTCAGTGGTGATTTAACCTTTTGGGCCCAACAAGGTGTGTTGCTTCTTAACAATGTTTTTACGGTTGAACATTCCTTAGCAGGATCACATCAAAAAAAGGGCTGGGAAATTTTAACTAAGGCAATATTAAAGACCCTAAATGATGAACGAGATAACTTGGTCTTTATTCTTTGGGGAAGTCCGGCACAAAAAACGGCATCCTTCATAGATGAGAAACGTCATTTGGTCTTAAAGTCCGTTCACCCTTCTCCACTATCTTCTTATCGAGGATTCTTTGGTTCTCGGCCTTTTTCTAAGGCCAATAAGTACCTAAAAGTACATAACATAAAGCCAATTTCTTGGTCTTAAGTCTATCCGACCTGCACTTGTGGCACTTTGGCCTAAGATTTTGGCGCTACTGTCCGATAAATTAAGCAATAAGCCTTTAAAATTACAGAGGGAGCTAGGTACTACCGCGACCCTTTGTTAGGCTATAGAGACTTTCGGTTTTATACCGAGTGTTTAAACTTAGAGGACAACATGAAACATCGCCCGCTGATATTTATCATGATTGCTTTGGCCCACCTCTTAGAGCCAATCATAAAAATATCTTATTTTAAATTCACCACTCCTTTTAGTTTTTCAACAATCATCAGTAATATTTCACAAATCCATACTCCAAGAGAAATCTTTGAATTCTGGTTTCTCTTTCCTCTAGGTGGTCTTGCTTTACTTGGTGTAAAGCGCTGGAGTTACCCTGTCTTTGTTGGCGTTCAATTTTATAGTATTTATAGTCATATGACTTATGAGAAATACACATGGCCATATGTAAGTGAAGTGCCTTTTGTATCAAGTCTTGCCCTACTCTTTGTAAACGCCCTGATTGTTATCTACTTCGCCTTTCCCGATGTAAGGCGTCCCTTCTTTGACCGATCTGTTCGCTGGTGGGAAACCAGAACTCGTTACGATATGCGCTTGCCTGTAACTTTTAGTATTAATAATCCTGGTCAACTGTTGGATTCTGAAATTCTAAATATTTCTCAATCAGGTATTTTTATGGGCCATAAAGGTGTCATAGAAGTTGGAACTATCGTGCTTCTAAATATTAACTACAAAGATATGTCCATAACCATTGCCGGTGAAGTTAAGAGCCAGCACTCTTTCAACAATGAACGTGGACTTGGGATTAGGTTTAGTTTTACTAATATTTGGGAAAATCTTTATATGAGAAAAATTGTGCGCCAAATCGGTCACGATGCTCGTCTCATTCAAAAAGCACAGGAAAAGGCCGCTAAAATGGCGGCCTAATTTAGATATAAATCTAAGCGCAGGGCCTTACTCTCCCATTTGCTATTACGTCCTTTTAACAACTCGACACTTTTTGGAGACCGCTTGATAACAAGCCTCTTTGTTAGGTGGCGCAAGCGCTCTGCTTCCTCACTCGAATCTTCATCTCCTCCAACCAACTGATGAAAAACCTCCATGCCTTTATTTGGCTTGGCCTTACGTTTTTTTCCATCATCAAACATTGGGTCAAAGAATATTGGGTAGTTTTCGGGGTTGCTGTGACAGGATCCAAAGTTGAGTTGTAACCGCTCTTTTGAGAGTCCCTCAAATATCTGAGCAGCAACACCTAAGAAGAAGACCGCGGGGACCCTTTCAAAGGCCAATACTTTTATTCCAGCGGCCAATAACTGGGAAGTATCTCTTCCAAGGCCCATCGTCGTATCAATAACAGTTTCTCCCCTTCTTACACCAAGGGCCTTAAATAATGGACCTTTTCCCTGAAGGCATTGGGCATCACGACGCCAGGAATGAATCTGCTCATTCCAAGAAAAGCGAATGGGGTTTTGACCAGGCATGGCCCCAAGTATGGGACCCCGACTATCAAGACCAATTTCGCCAGTAGAGAGTTGGGTGCCTAATGCATATTTAACCTCAAATTCCCAAGGAAATTGCTGCAAAATGTTATACATTGGCCCTTTTAGCTCTTCTAGTAATGTAACTTCGATAAACATCGGTCTATTCTACTAGAAAGGATGTTGGCTTTCATGATAAAAATGTTGAAAAACAAAGACTTAATACACACGCAAGCAAATGCGAAGGCAGGAATTTTATGAGTCAAACTACCACAGAATCTCAGTCCGTCTCAGACAATAAAATCAATTACAAGCAAGGCGAGTTAGATAATCTCAATTCGTTAAATCCAGCTATGCTAGAGCGCCTACCATACAACCCTAAGGAACTTCCGAGGGAATTAAAGACTTTCTACATTTCTGCCAGTGAAGCAGATATTAAAGACATGCTCTCTACTATCGGTGCTGGAAATAGAGAACAGTTATTTTCTCATCTTCCAAAAGACATCATGATGACTCAAGATCCGGCCATAGGCCCACGTCTGCCTTACGGTGAACTTGTTGAGCACATGGAAGAGCTAGCGAGTAAAAATAATATTCGCCCCTGCTTTCTTGGTGATGGACTAAAATGGAGTGCTGTTCATGAGATAGTTCCTTATGTTTGTAGTATACGTGGTTTAACAACTGCCTATACTCCTTATCAACCAGAGCGCTCTCAAGGAACACTCCACACTCTTTGGAATTATGCTTCAACTCTATCCATGCTAACGGGATTTGAGGCCATTAATGCTTCTCTTTATGATCGTTCAACGGCGCTTTTTGAAGCTCTTAACACTGCTCTAAGGATTAAGAGGAAGACAAATAAAGTCATTGTTAGTGAAGGAATATATCCTGGAGATATTGAAGTACTAAATACTCTTGCAGAAGAAACTGACCTAGAAATTGTCTACATTCCACTAAACGAGCACGGTCTTATAGATGAAGAAAAACTCTTAGCTGAAATCACTGAAGATGTTGCAGCAGTTGCCCTTCCTCAGATTAACTCCCTTGGAAAACTAGAAAATATTCATACACTTACCAACCTCATTCACGAAAAAGGGGCTTTGGTTATTGGTATTATTGACCCACAAACATTGGCGAGCGGTGGTCTTACTCCTCCCAATCAATGGGGAAATAAAGGCTCTGACATGATCGTCGGAGAGGGAATGCACCTAGGGATTGGACCTAATTTCGGAGGCCCTGGTCTTGGGCTATTTGGCATTCGTTTTAATGAAGAGAATAAGAATGCTATCCGCTCTACTGCTGGACGCTTTGTTGGAAAGGCGAAAGACGAAGAAGGAAAAGATTGTTTAGTGATGGTTCTCTCTACTCGTGAGCAACATATCCGTCGTGAAAAAGCGACTTCCAATATTTGTTCCAACCAATCATTCCTGGCGACAATAGTTGGGGCCAGTCTCTTAGCGAAGGGAGAAGATGGGCTTAAAGAAGCCAATCTATTAGGACATAGACGTGCCCAAGAATTTGCTCACTTTATTAACGAGGAAACAAGCCTTGAGCTCTTCGCACCAGAGACTCCGTTCTTTAATGAAGTGGCCATTGTTCTTCCCGAAAATACAGCGGCGCTAATAGAGAAGGCCCGTTTATCTGGCCTTCATATTGGTGTGGATATAACAGAGAGAGTAAAGAAGCCTGCCCTTCTCATTTATTTTAATGATGCCCAAACAAAAGAAAATTATGACCTCCTTATAAGCTTTCTTCAAGCTAAGTATGGTAGTGAGAGTACGGTTGAAAATGAAATTGCAGCTGTCCCTCAAGACTTTTACAGAGAAGGGCCAGTTGGACTTCCAAACTTTAGCCTAGACGAGCTCAAGACGTTTTATAAAAAGTTAGGAGACATGAATGTAAGTCCAGACGATAATATCTATCCTCTCGGTTCGTGCACCATGAAGTACAACCCTTATATTAACGATTATGCTGCGGGACTTGAGGGTTTTACTGACCTTCATCCTCAAGCACCACTTGCCGATGCCCAAGGTTCCCTTGAAGTTCTCTACGAAATCCAAGAGCAGTTCAAAGCAATAACTGGCCTACCAGGTGTAACCACCCAGCCCGTTGCTGGCGCTCAAGGGGAACTCGTCGGTATCAAAATGTTTCAAGCGTATCACCGCTCTAAAGGAAATGGAGACAAGAAGGATATAATTTTAATACCTTCATCGGCCCACGGAACTAATCCCGCGACTGCCACAATGGCCGGTTTTGCAACAAAAGGTAGAGGTGAAACTGCCACTGGTATTATACCTATTCAAGCAGACTCTAATGGTCAAATTGACTTTGACCAACTCAAAGAGTTTGTTGAACTTTATAATGAGCGCATTGCCGGTATTATGATTACAAATCCTAATACCTCCGGAATTTTCGAGGCACGTTTCAAAGAAATTGCAGAGCTTATTCATTCCGTTGATGGATTGGTCTATATGGATGGCGCTAATATGAATGCTGTCGCTGGTTGGGTCGATCTTGATGCCATGGGTGTAGATGCCGTTCATAACAATCTTCATAAGACTTGGACGATTCCTCATGGCGGTGGTGGCCCAGGCGATGCAATCGTTGCAGTAAGTTCCAAGCTGATTGATTTTATGCCAGGTAAACAAATTACTAAGAACAGTAGTGGTGTTTACGAAGCAGTAACGCCTAAACATACAATCGGTAGTTTCCATCGTCATTGGGGTAACTTCGCCCATAAGGTGAGGGCCTATACTTATATTAAGGCGCTTGGTGGTGCTGGTGTACGTGAAATGGCGGCCGTAGCTGTTCTCTCTGCAAAGTACTTATTTGCAAGACTAGAAGGTCTTTATCCCAACTTACCAACTGGAGCTGATCATGTTCCCAGAATGCATGAGTTTATTATCACCATATCAAAAGAAACCTTTGATAGAATTCAAGCTTCAGGGACACCCAAGGCCCAGGCCATCAGCAAGATTGGAAAACTTTTTTTAGACTTTGGTCTTCATGCACCTACAGTAAGTTTTCCAGAACCTTTTGGTCTTATGGTTGAACCAACAGAGAGTTTCTCAAAAGCTGAACTTGATGACTTTATCGAGGTCCTTGTTAGTATAAATAAAATTCTAGAGGACTCTCCTGAAGTTCTGACAACTGCGCCTCACTTCACTCCTATAAGAAAAGTAGATGAAGTAACAGCAAACAAAAAGCTCAACCTAGCAGAGCCAATTACAAAGCTCTTTGAACTCCAGCAAAATATCATTGAACCAGGTCTTTTAAAGGAAATGAGCTCAAAAGAGGTTATCGGTAAAATTAAAGAGGCCCATATGGCCCGGTTAAAACAATAAATTCATAAGAAAATTGCTCTAAATCAAGCAAAGGCCCTAGTTTTCTAGGGCCTTTTTTACATTCAATTTTGCAGTAAAAATGCTTTCCCGTTACCTTAAGTGGACAATAAAAGACAAAATTAGAGGAAGAAGTGCTTAAATTTATAAATCTACTCATTCTTTTCAGTTTCCCTGCCGTGGCCCAAATGAGCTACCAGGAAATCCTTAAGGAAGAGAAGAAAATAACCTTACATGGAGAATGTTTCAAAACTGATTACCTTATCATTAAGGGAAAATGGCATACTATAAAAGAGCAGGATCAATTCAAGGCACCCATTATACGGATGAAAGTCGCTACTCAAAAGGAATACTGGAAATCAAAGCACCATATTCTCTCCTCTATTGGAGACAAGGTTCTAACGACAAGGGCAGAGAGTGAGAGATTTCAGGTATCAGCAAACAGAAGAGATCAGGTCTCAATTCGCGTTAATGGATTCTTTAATGATGATAATCAAAGGCTAGAAGTAACCACACTTTCAATCAAGAATATTGCTACAAATAAAGAGAAAGAGGTTTTGGAATCTACAACTTGTGATTATTCAAAACCCTACTCTGACATTATTCAATAGTGTTATTGAGAGACCCACTTAACAACTTGATCTTCGAGAATATCAAGTGGCAAGGGACCGCTTCTCAAGATGATGTCATGAAAGACTCTAATATCAAATTTATCACCAAGCTCATTTTTAGCATACTGGCGTAAATCCAAAATTTTCTGCATTCCAATTTTGTATGTTGTGGCCTGTCCAGGCATGACAATATAGCGCTCGATACCCTTCATAATTTCGAGGTCTGCATTTGGAGTATTATCTTTCAAATATTTTATACCTTTTTCACGACTCCATTTCTTATAATGAAGACCTGTATCCGTTACTAAACGAGCAGCACGCCACAGCTCCATCGTTAAACGACCAAAGTCTGAATAAGGGTCCTTATAAAAACCAAACTCTTTAGGTAATTTTTCTGAATAAAGTCCCCAACCTTCAGAGTAGGCCGTATAACCACCAGTTCTTCTAAATTTAGGAAGTTCTTGAAGCTCAGTTTTAATGGCGATCTGCATATGATGACCGGGTAGGGCCTCATGGTAGGCAAGCCCTTCCATTTTGTATATTGGGTTATCTTCCATTTTATAGAGATTAACGTAATAGATCCCTGGACGATCTCCAAACAGAGACGGTCCTTGATAGAAAGCTATGCCTGCACTCTTTTCACGGTAGGCCTCGACCGCTTTAACCTTTACTCTGGCCTTTGGAAGCGTCTTAAACATTTTCGGTAAAGACTTTTCCATTGTTCCAATAATTTCACGCGCCTTCTTTAAATAGGCTTCCTTACCCGCCTGACTATCGGGATATTTGAAACGCTTCTCAGTTTTCATGTAATTAAAAAAGTCTTGTAAGTTTCCTTTGAAACCTACCTTTTTAATGATTTCTCGCATTTCAGAATGAATTCTATCAACTTCTTTTAAACCAAAGTCGTGAATCTCTGCAGGCCCCATATCAGTGGTTGTTTGTTTTTGTAGACTATAGCGGTAATACTCTTCACCGTTAGGTAGAGACCAAGCACCATGTGAGTTCTTTTGGAGACTCTGGATACTCTTCATATAAGAAATAAGATCTTTATAGGCGGGGCCAACAGAATCAAGCAGGGCCTTGCTCGCCTTACCTTTTAACTGTGACTTCTCAGAGGGCTTGAGTTTAAGCTGATCCACCTTTTTTACAAAATCAGCATATAGAGGACTTCTGCCCTCTTTCTTCGTAAAAGGATAACCTTTGATAATATTTTGAGAATCTTCAATGACTTTAGAATAAACAAACGCCGGAGGTAGAATACCTAGTTCTTTTTGTTTTAAATTATCAACCATTCTCTCTTTAAAGACTCTTCTGATTTCTTTTAATCGAGAGATATAGGCCTCTGCCTCAACTTTATTCGCCACTCGATGCATATTGATCATGAAAGACGGAGTTCCACTATGATAGCCGAACATCTGATTAAGAGAGTATCCGTGGTGACGCCATTTCCATGACTCAAGACGATCTTCGAGGTTTTTCTTAAAAAGGGTATAACTTAACTTCCCCTGATGAGTGAGAGAGTCATATTTAAATCCTTTCATTTCTTTGAGGTAGTTTTTGGCCATCTCTAGAGACTCTAAACTGTACTCTTCAGTCTCATTATTCAATTTGTCGTAATTGGTTTTAAGTCCAAGATAAGTCTGCCAAGTAGGATATCTCTCTATGTTGTCATTAAAGACTTTTTCAAAGAAAGCATTTAGCCGCTTTGTTTCAGCAACTTGCTGTTCAGGAGTGTAATGAGCGCAGCCGCTTAGGATAGAGAGAACGAGGATCAATAGTTTTAGTGAGTTTAATTTTTTCATGCGCCCATATTAACCACAACTACTCCATAAAGTAAGACCATGTCTGCCAATTGTTTAATCGTATCCTCAAAAACTCGACGCGTTATTCACGGCACCCGTCATTTACCTTATTAATTAGATTAAGCGATTTTTTTTTAAATTTGATTTTGGTTTTCCTGTGCTTCTAGAACCTCTTATTGCATATGGACCTATTATTAAGATTTTGCTATAAGTCACACATACTTTAGGTAGGTTAATTATGAAATTGGGCATAGAGCCACGCTGTACATTCGCCATCATATCTCACCCGGATGCTGGTAAAACAACCATGACTGAAAAGCTACTTTGGTTTGGTCGAGTAGTACGTGAAACAGGAATGGTAAAATCAAAGCACGGCAACTATGCCAAGTCCGATTGGATGGAAATGGAGAAAGAGAGAGGAATCTCTATTTCTTCCGCCGTCATGAGCTACTCCTATAACGGTCGCGCCATGCACTTACTCGATACTCCTGGTCACAAGGACTTCTCCGAAGATACCTATAGAACATTAACGGCCGTAGAATCCGTGTTGATGATGATCGACTCTGCAAAGGGTGTTGAAGACCAGACCATTAAACTTATGGAAGTATGCCGTTTAAGAGATACTCCCATTGTAACCTTTATGAATAAGTTTGATCGGGACGCCATGGATCCCTTCGAGCTTATCGATAATATTGAGAAAATCTTATCCATCCAGTGCGCACCCATGACCTGGCCTGTAGGAGATGGAGTTGATTTTAAAGGGGTCTATGACCTCCAAACAAAATCAATTACTCGCTTTAGCCAAGATGCAGACCCAACTGAGCCAGATATTCTTGATGCTAGTGACCTTAATTCTCCAGAAGTTATCTCCTACATAGGCGAGCGACTTAAAGAAAAACTAGAAGAAGAACTCATGATGGTTCAAGAGTTAATGCCTAAATTTGATAAAGAAGAGTTTTTAGCGGGAATTCAAACCCCGGTCTTCTTTGGCACGGCCCTTCATAACTTCGGAGTCAAAGAAACTCTTGATCATATTTCAACTCAATCCCCAGGACCCATGGCCAGGGAAGTTCAGTTGGCACCATTTAGTAATGACAGTGAAAAAAAGATAATTGCCCCTAATCACAATAAATTCTCAGGCTTTATCTTTAAGATTCAGGCCAATATGGACAAGCGCCATAGGGATAGAGTTGCCTTCATGCGAGTATGCACAGGTCACTTTAAAAGAGGCGATAAAATACATCATGTACGTACAGGTAAAGATATCAAAATAGCCACTCCCCTCATTTTTCAAGCTCAAGACAGAGATATTGTTGAAGAGGCATTTCCAGGGGATATCATCGGCCTTCACGATACGGGTAAGTTCCAAATTGGTGATACCTTTACAATGGGTGAAGTATTTCAATACACAGGCATACCTGCCTTTGCCCCTGAGATTTTTCAAAAGGTTTTGTTAAAAGATCCGATGAAAGGGAAACAACTTGATAAAGGTCTTACCCAACTCTCAGAGGAAGGAACTGTACAAGTTTTTACCCGCCATACAGTTAATGAGAAAATTCTTGGTGCAGTTGGTATGCTTCAGTTTGAGGTCGTAAAACATCGCCTCGAAGACGAGTACAATGTTCACGGTGAATATGAGAACTATGGATTCAGTGGGATTCGTTGGCTACGCTTTCCAAATGAAAAGATGAAAAAAGAATTCGTTTCCAAAAACGCGAACAACATTTGTTATGATCATAAGGCGCGGATTTGCTTTAGTGTTCGCTCTGAATGGGACCTAAAGTTAGTTCTTGAAAAATATCCTGACGTGGAGTTCTTTAAAAACTCAGATTATAAATAAAAATTTAATCACATCTCTTTTTTCTTTATCTCCTACTGACCACCATGACGAGAAAGTCTGCGGTAATGGAAGAAAAGAAAGCCGATGCCGATAGCATTAAAAAAGTGCCAAAGACCATGAAACTGCAACCAATGATTAGTTGGATCACAGGCCACCCGATTTATATCTAATAACTGACAGCTTATTGCGATAACAAAAGTAACCAATGCCGCTAGTAAGTAGCTATAATTAACCTTTTGCCTTTTTACCACCAAAACCTTGGTTATCAATCCTCCAAATATAATAATAGCAATGGAGAGTTGAACGGGAATACCGCTATAACGAAAGATAAAGAACATTACACTAAAGGGCAGAAAGCTAATTAAATATACCGGAAGTAAGCGTTCGCTTTTAATTCTCCCTAACAACTCCAAATTGCCTAAGAAGAGCAGGCCAAAGAAAGCATACATTCCTAAGAAGTCTATAAATTGAGTTAAAAAGTTATTTGATAAATGATAAAGCAAAGAAGACAGGCCTACGAATACTGTATTAAGACCATAGAGATTTATAAATTTACTATTGTTCTCAGGATTTTTCTTGGAAATAAAGTGTACATAGATCCCTACAAATACGATGGCCAAGTTACTCCAGGTATTTGCGGGCTCACTTATAAATTGGCAAAGTGTCTCTTCACAATACTTAATGTCAGGAACACCCCATTTCTCAGCATAGTCATACCAAAAGCATCCATTTGGGTGAGGGTTTGGAAGATTGGAACCTATCATAGTTTTTCTCCTTGATAGATACCAAGGCATTCCTTTGGCCGAGACTCTATACCATTCAAATACTTTTCTTTCATACTATCAAAGCTATAATTAAATTTAGCTTGTTCAGCTTGTGCCTCTTCAGTAAACCACCACTCAAGCTGATCACACCCATCTCCTACAGGAGGGTCGGGTTGTTTACGACAACTTTTATCACCTTCAGGACAATTTAAGCGTAAGTGAAGGTGATCATCATGCCCATACCACGGCCTTATCTTCCTTAAGCTCTCCTCATTAAAAAGCATCTTGTCTGAACATAGTTTCTTTTTAATAAGAGGATGCACAAAGATTCTTTGAACTCTTTTATCTTGAGATAACAAAGAGAGTAACATCTGCTGGGGTTTAGCAAAGCCCTTCCCCATTACGCCATCTTTTAAAATACTTTTCATCTCCTCAGTTTGAAGGAGCACGAAACTTCTTGGCCCTTCAGCGGCCATATCAAACCAAATATCGACATCTAGTCCATTTTGATGAGAACTGTGTCCACCCACTGTAGGCCCGCCTCTACTCAAAGACAGATCACCTATAACCACGGCCTTCTTTAAGACTTTATGGGAAAACTCACCCACTTCAGTTAAGAGGTCAATCAATTGAGAATGACCCCAAAATCGTCCCTTCCTAGTTTGCGAGATGATTAAACCCCGTTCCCGGCCATTGAAAGTCTTACCACCCTTTAAACAACCGGATGAGTAATAACCTATGGCCTGAGAAACACCTTCCGTTGGGTTTGAGCGTGGAGCAAGAATCGCTTGCCCAGGCCAAGGCCTAAACCTCTGACAAGAAGACGCTATTACCAAAGTTATGAATAAGAGGGACTTGAATTTATGATTAATCATGTGCTCATTATACAGCAAAATCAGTGAGTTATTGAGAGCCCGCCAAAGAAAGTTGGCAATTTCTCAACTAGCCCTTTTATTGGCAAATACTTGAAACTATAACCAATACCAACAAAAAACCTCAATTATCTGGAGCGAGAGGATTAATCCGTCCATAATTATTTCATGGATAAGTCGTTAAGTTGTACTGAACTGAAGTTGTAAGAAGTTAACGTTGAATTAAGGAGACCCCGATGAAAACCATGAAACTAAATACTCTTAAAGCAAAAGTCTTTCTTGTAAGCTTTCTCTTTGTAGGTGCATCCCTACTCCCTATTCATGCCCAAGAGGATATGGATGGAGCAGAAGCAGCGCCACTTGAAATAAGCGAAGGACAAGGCGGAGGCCAGGCTGGTGTACAAGGCGACAGACAGTCCGACGAAGGTGAGGGTGGTAGTCAAGCTGGAGTATCTGAAAAGGCAAAGAGAATGGCCGTTAATCCAAGAGTCGCTGCCATTAGAGATCAAATGGAAGCTTTGGCCGAGAGGGTAAGTAAACTTCAGCATTCAGATGATGTTGGAGATCTACGCCTCGCAGATTTGGCGGCCCTCAAAAAAGCAAACTATAAACTTGATAAACAAATTGAAGAATTAAGCCATTCATACTTAGGAGTTAAGCCACCAAGAAGACTTATTAAGCCAATAAGAGGTGAAAAAGTTGTAGAAGGCGAAACAGAGCAAGACTGTCAGATTGATTCTTCGCAACGAGTTGCAAATTGTGATGGTGAAACTTACCGTAGAGTCGAAGAAGAAGTTTTAGGAGAAGTTGATCTATCAGAAGGTTTTGAAAACTTTGTAACAGATATTCCAAGACACACTACTGAAGAGAGTTTTGAAGAAGAGTCTAGTGTCTTTGTTTCTCCAGGTACTGTTGGAGCTAGATAGTTGTTAAAGTAAAAAAACTAATCATTAGGAAAGGAGGTCTTTGGACCTCCTTTTTTTATTTAAACTGATTGGCCAATTGTCCACAGGCGGCCAAAATCTCATCACCTTTAGTCACCCGAACCATGGCCCTTACTTTCTCTTCCACCAACCACGCTTTAAATTGTTCAACAACGGCAGTACTCGGTCTCTTAAATGGACTGCCTGGATAGGGATTAAAAGGAATAATATTCACAAGGCTTGGAAATGGGTTAATTAACTTTGATAGCTCTTTAGCATGTTCACGGGAATCATTGAGGTCCCCTAATAAAAGGTACTCAAAGTTTATAACCTTTCTTCGTCCCCAAGAAAAACCACTTAATACTTCCAATATTTTTTCAATACTATAGGCCTTATTCATTGGGATAAGGCGACTTCTTTCAATTTCAAAAGGAGAATGAAGACTAACGGCAAGGTTTACTGGCGGTAACTCTTCCCATCTCATTAGGCCTGGTAAGTAACCAACGGTAGATATCGTAATTTGCCTAGGCCCAAGAGAGATACCCGGGGTAGAACATAAGTATTCAATAGCAGTTTTAAGATGATCAAAATTATGAAGGGGTTCGCCCTGGCCCATAAATACAATATTAGGAGTTACCTTATGATTTTTCATCACCTTTAAATCACGCCAAACAGCAATATACTGGCCTATGATTTCATGGGGTTCTAAATTCCTTTTTAATCCCTGGGTACCAGTAAAACAAAAGGTGCAGGCCATTCCACAACCAGCTTGGGTACTTAAGCAAATGGTATATTTTTTATGAAAAGAAATAGCGACACTTTCGATTTTCAAACCATCAGTTAATTCAAAAAGGTATTTAATCGTTCCGTCTTCTGCGACTCTCTTTTCAAATATTTTAGGAAGAGTAAAATCAAAACTATTCTTTAAATTATTTAAAGCAATTTTTGAAACTTCAGGATGAAATGTAGGAACTTCTCTTAATGTACCAGTAACCAAGGCACTTTGAATGCGCTTTTGAGCGCCCAAGGCCATGCCCTGGCCTAGCCACCAACTTTCAAAATCATCTCTGGTTACAGTATAGAATGAACTCATATGGGCACCTTAGATCAATTAGTGCCCATTGTCAGTACCTTATAAAAAGGCTCCAGCAGCATCAACACAACTATCAGTTCGTATAAAGTCACCTGGTACTTCTCTAATTGGCACAATACGCGCCCTTTGGGCCTCAGCTTCAA
>JAFMBV010000202.1 GCA_017858255.1 Bacteriovoracaceae bacterium | reverse complement strand
TATCTGACCTGATAAATGCTGGTTGTCCTCTCATAAGAAAAAGCTTTGCTAAAAACTCCAGCACATCAAAAGAGTTGATCTTTCTTTGAACCCAGCAGCCAACGCACTCCCGTGAATACTCATCAATGACATTGAGAATCTTAAATGATCTTCCGTCCTCGGTTCGATCCATTACAAAGTCATACGACCAAACGTGACCTTTATAAAGAGGCTTATGTCTTATACAACATTCACTGGCAAGAGCAATCGTTCTTGTACGAAGGTCCTCTTCATCATCTTTAGTTTTCTTTTGATAGCGCTGAGTTGTTCTATACTGATTAAAAAGTAGGCAAGCCCTTCGTTCTGAGATTCTATACTTCTCAATTGAGAGAGAAACTGCCTTTCTCTTTTTCTCAGCGCTTAGAAGTTTCCCTCAGCAAAATCCTTGAGAACGCTAATGTCGAGAGCCTGATTAGCGACAAGCCTCTTAAGTCTCGCATTTTCTTTTTCAAGATCTTTGAGTCTCTTGGCATCTGACATAGACATTGAACCGTATTTATTCTTCCAGCGGGTAAAAGTAACAGCAGTTACCCCAAGGGCCTTGCAGACTTGTGCTTTCGATTTGCCTTCAGCAAATAAGAGCTCTGCTTTTCGCAGATTGGTGATAATTTGCTCTTCTTTGTAGGTAGTGAACGCGTCCCATAAATTACTCCTTTGGTAATATTATACCAATTTATTTGGAATAGTTTTTGGGGTGCACCTCAGGACGACTACTTCTATAATTCTTAACAAAGCATAATTAATTGCTAAAGCTTTCCATGCTTGCCTTATCCGTCGCTAAGAAAAGTGTCCACTTTTGGTGGGGAGATCCACACTGTATTTGAACTTAAAATAAGTTTTTAATTATTTCTTTATTTTTATTTGCTACTGATGATGCATCTGGGTTTATTGGATCATAAAGAACAGTCATTTTTTTATCCTTAATCGTAATCTTGTACGATATTTGCTCAACAGTCAAAGCTTCCTTATTAGGTACACAAACGATCTCAGATACCTCCTTAAGCCCCTTTAGTGCTTCTTTATCACTGCAAATATAATTTCTAAAACTACTCACAATATCTCTACATTTTGCACCGGCTAGAAATATTACACGAGAATGAGTTCTATCCTTTGATGAAAAACTTTCCAAATCCTTTTCTTCAAAGGTGACCTTAGGTTTAAAGCCACAATCATCATAAAACCATTTCACTTCTTCATCGATCCCTTTTAATGCTGTCTTCATAGCTTTTCTTTCATTTGCACCAGCAAACACTAAACTGCATAAGAGTATCGATGCCGTAAATATTAAAGTTTTCATTAAAATCCTTTAAAAAAAATAGTTATTAAATTATTTTAATATAAGCTGCTATAACGATCGTTCTAGAACTTCAATAATCGCTTGAGTTCTCTTCTCTACTTGTTCCACATTAGATATATCTTTATTCAAATCTAAAACTCCATCATTAAACTCTGCCCATAGACCATCACTTCTACCGTCTTCATTGCGAATAACTATTTTTTTTAATACATCTTTCAAAGCTTCTGCACCAAGATCATCAGCTGTAATAGAGCTTAAGCCTTTGATCAGAGGCTCAAAATATATTTGAGGAAATGCTTCATTATAATTATGTGCCTGATTTTCGACCTGCAAACTATCCCACTTAACATCTATTTCTACATTAAATTTAGCGGCTTGAATTATACGGTCATGAATGCCTGCATAAACTGCCTCTTGAAAAACTTTAATTGCTCTTTTTTCTACTAATCCCACAATCTACTCCTTAAAAATTATTATTTAAATATCTTCTTCAACCAGCTCTCTAACTCATAAATTTTACCATCTTTATTGCCCTTATTATCGAGAGGTTGAAAATTTATCGAAGAAGATCTCTTCCAAAAGTAACAACCTTTATGCAAAACCTTTGAACATATTTCTTTTAATTCATCTGTTGCCTTATCTCTCGCGCCACTAGGAAGTTTTTTTGCCTCTGTCACAATATGCCTTAGGGCAAGTTTTGCTACTTTATGAGATTCATTATCTTTCCTTAAGTCTGCACTAGCAAAAAAAGAAACAAGTATTAATATACTTAAAGTTAACTTTTTCATAAATTCTCCAAGTTAAATTATAGTAAATAAGGTTAAGTTAAAAAAAAATAAATGCAATATTAAAAAAAAAAAAATGATATTATAATATATTGTTTTATAAAAAAACCTCGATAATAAGGATCTCTATGAAAAAAACATTTTTGCTCACATCTATCATATTTCTTACAAGCTCTATTGTATACGCTAGTCCCGAGCTTGAGGCCAGCATCCAAAAGAGTAAAGATAGAATGGGAGTACTTATCACAAAGACACAGAGGTCAATGAAAAAAGACTGTGGTACGAAGATGAAAGTAACGCTAGATTATAGTGCTCTAGAGCCTCTGAAAATAAACGACAAGTATACTCAATTTCTAAGAATGCGTAAAAAGATAACAATGCTGTCTGAAACTCTTTTTAAAAAATGTAATAAATCAAACTTTAAGCAACAATTGAAAAAGTATAAAAAGATTGAAATTACAGCAACCACGAGCTCTTCCTGGCGAGTTAAAGGAAGATCAGGAAAAATACTTATAGAAGTTGGTGAAAACACTGGGGACAACTTTGAAAATCTCCTCGAAAAGAAAATTTAACGATTTTTATTCCTACTAGTGAGGTCTACG
>JAFMBV010000093.1 GCA_017858255.1 Bacteriovoracaceae bacterium | reverse complement strand
TCACTCATGCATTACTACCTAAATATTAAAATAACTTTTGTCCTGTGCCTGAAAGGAAGACCACAATTCACGCCACTGGCCTAAAAAGAGAGTTGAAAAGGCCTTATCCTTTCCCGCATTTTTGACCTTTATGATGCTACTCAACCTAACGATATTAAAACGCAATCCTTCCAAGATTGCTTTATCACCACTCTTAATCGCTTTTCGACATTTTTGATAATAATAGCGATAAAGAAACTCTTCGAGAATCTCTTGAGTAGACTGATCGGGATTTTGATTACCCAAGAGGTCAATCGCAAAGAGAGGTGTTACCTCTGCTTCGAGACGGGGCTTCTTAAAAAATTCATTGTAGTCAAAAAACCACTCTCCATTGGCCAAAAAAGATTCGCGAAAACCTTTTGAACTTAAGGCGCCCTGTAGTGATTTATCCCAACCCATCTCCAAGGAAAGAGAGTTATGTGTTCCAATTGGAATGTAGGTAGAGACCACTTGTTTATTGAAAGGAATATCATCACCAAAGATTTGCCTAAAGCGCAGAAAATCCATATTACCCATGGTGATCATATCAACTTCTGGTTTAATTCCCGGTTTACTCAAAGTGATAAGAGCATTACGAACTTCAATAAAGCCCCTAAGAAAAGGGCCATAGGTCACGATATGGCCGACAATATTTCCCATTCCCAATTCAAAACTTGCTCGGATCAACTTTCTAATGTCTTCGCGAATCATAGGATTTAAGAGAAGACGGTTATCTCCAATTTCTGAAAAACTCTTTTCTATATATTTTTCTCGCTTAGCATGAATGGCCTCATGAAGTGCCGGAAATGAGCGTTTAAAAAGAGGGTTACCTCGCTCACCTCTTTTGAGAAGATCGAGAAGGCCAATTTTAAGGCCTACTTTCAACTCTCCTGTTGTTTTATTAGCATGATCATAAATCAAGAGATAAGGACTTAGGCGTTTCCTCTTCTTTACTTTTATAAATTCAAAGTCAGGAAAAAGGCTAAAGCGACCATTTTCAAGGGAAGAAAAAGTTTTGAGTTTAAATTTTTCACTAGCGTAGCTTGTAAACTTACTAAAGTTGTCTCCGGACTCTAGATTCTCTTTATTAATACTCTCAAAGCTGACAATGAGGCCGTCAATAAGTGTGAGGTTTTTAAAGAGCGGACCAGAGAAGCTAAAAAGAATGATCAAAGGGAGAAAGAAATAGAGGCGCCAATTTTTGGCCTTTCTTTTGTAAATAAGAGTTGAGCCACTTAATTCTTCTTTTATACTTATCTTGTTTAAGAGCAAAGGTGCATCGAAAATCAAAAATGGTCCAAGTAGACTATCGATCATCACGCGACAACATCCACCTAAGCGTTGCCACCACCAAGGTCCAGTCGAACGAAGGCCTGCAAGATTTTCACAAAAACTGACCCCAAACAAGAAAGTATGAATAAACCGAATGAGAATCGTCATCAAATGCCAATAAATGAGAAAGCCCATCATTTCAGGAGTGAAGCCAAGACCCGTGGCAATTGGCTTAACAGAATCAATAAGCCTCTCTTCAAAGAAGGCAATTGTAGGAAATGACAGCAAAAGAAATGAAAGCAAATGACCAATGGCCAAATCACCCAAATAGGCCAAAAAACGTTCCCAGGGTCTAGCTAAATTTTTATTATTCTCGTTTGATTGCGACATATGTCTTTTCAAGCCTTTGGCCGAAGCATCTGCATAATTGACTACTTATAGAGGCACATTGCCTTAAACTTCCCTATTTTGAGCAACAGGCAAACCTATTGAAATCCTTGAGTCTATTGTACGGAAATCCCTCCATTTGCCAATAATACTCAAACTTAGGGTGTTTATTAACCGACTATACGGGTCTGCCATTACAATAGAATTACGTGAAAAGCTCAATATTACCGCTGTTTAGACCGAAAAAGTGAAAGGTAGAAGTGCTATGAAGAGGATAAAAATGGAACCAAGCTTAACGCCTAAATCCACTAGAGAGCGATCCGTGCGTGGGGTTGTAAAAAGAATGATGAAAGCATCGACTGTACATATGTTGTGCTTTGCTTTGATCTACACTCCAACCATTCAAGCACAAGAACTTATGCAAGCTCTTGGTGGTGCTTTCAATATAATAAAAGGTGGCATGAATCAGGCCATGCAACAGCAACAAGCTGCGATTGCTCAGGCACAAATGCAAGCACAAATGAATTCACTACAGCCACAAATGATGCCTTCAAAATATCACCCACAGTGTGCAGTCTCACAGGCCGTCACTGATTTTCCAGTAGGTGCTTGTACTAGTCCTTTGACCACTGAACAAGACCTTGCAGAGGCCGGTGCTTACAGGCAACTCGCCGTTAGCTATGATTCTTTCTTTCAAAACCTATTAGCAGAGAGCCAAAATGGGCCACAACCTGTTGGCGTTCAATGTATCCAAGAGGCAAACAAAAGAACCGATGCCCAACTTCAAGATAAAATAAATGCGCTCCAAGCTCTGATCAATCAAGTAAAAAAAGAGAGTCAGGTCTTTGAACAAAATCAGCAAAAAATAAAAGAAGAGATGGATAAGAATCGCGACATTCTCTATGGCAACAAGACAAATAATGTGGAAACTGCCAATACGAATTTTCTAACAGACTTCAGTCCAAGCTGTCAGACTTTTTATAAGCAAACTGGACAAACAACGATCAAGGGCAAAGGCTTTGCCGGTTTAAGAGATGACTCTGAGCAGATGAAAAATCAGGCCGGTACATTTTTTAACAATCAAACTAGTTATGTAAATGACATTAATAACCAACTAAAAAGCATTCGAAATGGCATCAAAAAAGACGGCCTCTCTGCTGATATGAATGCGAGTATTACCAATCTGATGGGAGTTAATGGCAGAACTTTTGCCTTTGGCTCCGCTGAGGCGATCATACAAAGTAAAGATGCGATATTTAAGAAAGACTTTGAAATTATTCAAAGAGATTTAAGTGCCGTTGGCTTTAATGTTACAGCAGATGATCTCAATGGTGACTTCAATGAAAGAATGTCTCGCTTTGCCAAAGGCGCAGGAGATTTCTTTCGAAAGGAAGCTATTGCCAATTGTGTTAATGGACGTGGTGATACAGGGATTGGTTTGGACACAAATCAAATTTTAAATGGATTGAGACATCGTACCGCCTCTGGCTCAGCGACAACCCTCTCTTCTTATAAGACGGCCCTTACTAATATTTTAAATTCTGATGCCTTTATTGATGACAAGATGGCCGCGATACAAAGACTTGATCAACGCTATGGTGTTGGTGAAGTTTATGTTCAAGTAAAAGGAGCCGATGCTCGTTCACGATCTGTTACACCCTATGGCCTTTACAAGCAACAAATTGATATTTGTAAGGCCCGAATTGAACAAGATGATACTTTTTCAACTGCAGCAGGGTTAAGAGATAAAGGTGGATCGGCTGCTGAGAGAATACAAGATGCAGAGCGGGCCCTAAAGAAGGCCATCAACCTTGAAAAGAACTTTATCCAAGAGTTAACCACTTCAATTTATAATCGTGTTGTTAATTGCGAAGGTATTCAAAAGTCAGAAGATAAATGTATGCCAAGTTCGGATGGAAAGTTGACAGCACTCGACACCAGTGACGGTAACTTCTGTATTTCTCAGGCGTCTACTTGTGCTAATCAGGCAAGAGCTTGTTATATTGAGACGGATACTATCGTTAAGAAAAAGCAGCAAGTGATGAAAACGTTTGCTGCTGAATATAATGCAAGAGTAAGTGGTCTTATTGCAAAGCAAGAATTTTTCCTAAAGCAAATCAAGGCACAAGTTGTTAATGATGCTGAATTCATAAAAGCCTTTCTTCCTGGAACAAGTTACGACTTCCCAGAAGATCTTTTTGTAAAAATGCCTCAAGAAAAAATGGATAATGGCTACGGTGTGGCCATTGCAGGAGATATCAACAATATTGATAACCTCACGAAAGATCTCCCTAAGAAACTCGGTGAACTTAAAAGGATGCTAACAGGGCAACAAACTTTAGTTGCTAAAGAGTTAGGAGACTATCTGAATAAACAAAAAGCTGGCATGAGCAAAGATAAAGACAAGTGGAAAAAACTTGAAAGCACCTGTATTGCTGCTATCGAAGGTTATAACACGGCAGTCGCCCAACAAAATCAGGCGCAGGGCGAAGCCTTTGGTGAATCAAATTCATTTTGCCAAAAATTCAATGCCCTCGCACAAAACCCCGCCGCCGGTTGTGGCCAAGCAGAGAGCTTATTTGAAGACTCTATGAATGTAACTGCAGGCCTGGCAAATCCAGGTGCGGTACGCGCTTCTGCTCTTGAGTTTCAAAACTTTTGTAACGAAACTCAAAATGAAAGCGAGCGTGGAGGTAGTGATAGGACTCGAAGTGAAAGAGACTTCTCTCTCTTAGCTGCTGAATGTGAGGCAGAGAGGAGCAGTGAGGGAGTCATCACTTACCTAAGGTCTGAAATAGAAAGCGCAATACCAAGTTCATTTACTAGTGAACAAAGAACTGCCATTACATCATATATCGAAGGAAACGACGGGAGAGATATTGCGAGTGTATCATCAGAATTAAGGCGCTCTTCTTTCTTTAGAACGTATGTGAGACCTTTTGATACAATACGAACCAGGGCCTCGTCTCCAGGTGCACCAACTGCTGTTGATGGTTTAGAACTAGGTCCCGTCACTGAGGCCATTAATGCTATTCCATCAAGTGGTCCAAATTTTTGTGAAGTTTATGCGGCCAATAGAAACGTCAAAGCCTACGAAAGCTGTGATGGTGAGGGTACAAGTGATAGAGACGAATGTTTTAGAGAAAAGCTTGCTGACACTCCATCATCCTCTTCACCTCCCCTAGTAGCAGCAGCGGAATTAGTTGCAGCGAATTTTGACTCAGCAACCTCATCGCAATCGCAAAGAATTGGCGAGAGAATGAATGCCACCCCTTGTATGGCCCAGCAAGGAGCGAATGGTGCAAATGGATTTAATCTAAGTGGGTTTGATCAAAGTATTTTAGGGGCCGGTGGCCTTGATGTTTTAAATGGGCTTGGGCTTTAATCTACAAGGAGTAGACTTAATTTGAGAAAGGATTCGCACACAACATTGCTCGCTTACTTTAAGGATTTTTTATCTATAAAAATTCTGGGTAAATCTGTGCTAACTTTCTCCTTGCTACTCACCCTCCCTCTAAGTTGCGTCCCCTCACAAAATGGTGGAGGAGGCGGATCAAAAAGAAGCCGTGGAGCAACCACTGACAATTCAACTTTTAGTGTTTCTCCTAATTTTGGCCGCTATTTAGATGACAACCCTATTGCCCTTTCAGGTAATAGTTCATTAAACTCAGCGGACTCAATAGGAGAATTCCTAAATCAAACGCCACGCTTTATTACAAGTAATCAATTCTTAATTGCGCCTTGTGATTCTGGTGGTGCAAGTCTTGATCAATGTCTAGAAGTAAGAGAGACAGATACCTCTTCCTATATAACAGCTACAGAAAATCGCTGGGCGTTTAGTACTGATACTCAAGAGTTTCTTCAGGTACAAACATTTGCCAATATGAAAGACATTATGAACAAGTTTCATGATAACTTAGAGTTTAGTTACAATCTGGCGCAAGGCTATGGCTACAGTTCGGCCCTTCCAAGTCAGCTGTTTTCTAGTGATGATAATGCTTACTGGTTTAAATCAGGAATCCTCAAAGGTTACTCTAATTGTGGTGTAGAAAATAATGCCTTTTACGATCCAGCTGGAAATACCGTTTGCCTCGGCCACATTACAGTAGAGCCTCCACTTTATGTGGCCTCAGACCCTACAGTCACTTGGCATGAGATGGGTCACGCCTTTAACAAAATTGGAATGAATACTCGCCACCGCGCTTTTGAAAGCAATGTCGCAGTAGATTCTAACCTAGGTGCCCTCTTTTACGATGAAGCAGGCTCTATAAATGAAGGCATAGCAGACTTCTATTCCCTCTTTATGAACAATCGTACCCTCTTTGCTGAATGGGCCTTAGGAAGATACTTACAACAAGCAAGACCACTAAGTGAATCAGAGTCTATCCACTCTCCAGGTATTGAAAAAACACGAGAAGGACGCCTCTCCTATCCAACTTATGTAACCTATGATCCTAATGAAGCAGACAAGCCTTTTGAGGATGTTCACTATGCAGGACAAATTCCTTCTCACTTCTTAAATGCCTTTTATGAATCCCTACAAGACACAACTATCTGCGGTTTAAGTAGCGATCTTGCCCTTAAGATGACCTATCACCTAATCTTTGAAACTCTCGCAGAAGTTGGCGATCAAACGGCGACAGGTTCAGGAACTTTAACAACAAACCCAAGTAACTACACAGTAAATCTCGATCCAACAAATGCTGTAGAATGGATCACAAAAAATAGGCCTGTAACCTTTAGGCGATTTTTTCAGGTATTTTCAAAGTATTTTTTAAGAACCTTAGGAAATTCAAGTTTTGCAATATGTAATGGTCGTGAGTATTACCGTGATGACTACGAATTGCTTCTTGATAGCTATGGACTACTTTTATTTAAAACCTATAACAATAATGGAAATAATATGAGCACAGGTCATTCAGGTAGTAATACCACTGTGACTCCTACGAATAGAGTAAAATCACAGCTCATATCAAAAGACCTTCTGATTTTAGATAATCGTGAAAATGCAGCAACAGCGTTTGTTATTGATACTCAAGCCGATATTAAGTCTGCTATCGAATCACTAATCTTGGCGGGTAGAGTATCATCGATATCTTCCCAAATTGATGGAAACTTTGCTTTCAATAATGGAAACGCCCAAATTAGCCCCGGTGAACTTGTTGGCGTCGCCGTTAATGTCTTTAATAATTCAAATTCAACAATGGCCGGCATTCATCTTTTGGCCAACGATTGGGACCACGTTAAAAACGGAGCACCTTGTAACAACCTTGGAGATGGCTTTCCCCTTGATTCAGAAGGAGCAGCAGACCTTACCAGTGGTGAGGGTCTACAAGGTGGATGTGATTATATCACTCGCTATAATGGTAAGAACTCTCTTCTAGAGCCCAATGAAGAGTTGGCACCAGTATGCCTCGTCGAATTAGCAGATGATGAGGCAACTAAGTGGGTAACCCAAGACAAAATGAGAACAGATATTGGTCTCTCCAAATCTAATTGCCTAGGTGGAGAAAGCTCTTTAAAAGACTGTTTTATCAGGTCTGTAAAAGGAGCTGATCATGCTTTTTACTCAAGAATGGATTCCAAAAAGACATGGGCCGAGAGTTTAATAACAACTGATGGTATTCCGGAGTTTAACACCAGTAATGTCATCTTCTTTGAAGTAAGTCCCTGGATTCCACCTGGAACAACCTTCAACTGTCGTATGAGAGCATCTTTTACCAATTGTGAAGACTGTCACCACGACAGTACTAATAGTAATGACGATTATCTGGATTTTGAGTATTCCGGAGGAAAACCGTTTAAAATTATTAATTTTAAATTTACAGTCATCGACTAAGGATAGGTATAATTAGGTTTCAATGAAGAAAGCGTTAATTGCCACCACATTTTTGTTTTCCTGTGTGTTAATTTATATCTTTATAGGTATAGGAACACAGAACACTAATAATCATAATCGTGATGAATGGCAGACTTATAAGAAAACCAGTCCACAAAATATCTATTCCTACCCCACTACTCCTGAAGAAAAAGAAGAAGTGAAGATATCTTCTGCTCCAGCAAAACCAGCGTCTAATGAACCATCATCTAAAAGGGCGCCGGCCTCCAAAGACAAAACAAAACCAAAGAGGAAACAATCAATACCTGGAAGAAATTGGTCACTCCACCCAGGTCAAAATTTGCCAGAGAAATACAGCTTCTTAAATGAAGTCAATAAAGAGTGGAAATCTCTCATGGGTCAGGATGTTCTCAAGTTTCTAAGACCTGAGACTAAGTTATTTATAAAGTCTCAAGAGAGTTTAACCTTACTCGAAAGAAATGGTGCCCGCCATGTAGAACAAGTATATGTGAAAATGGTGAGTCCTGAGGGCCGTCATTTTAGCTACCAGGCCTATGTTGACAGTGAGACAGGTAATATTATTAAAACCTGGAATAACACCATTCACGAGCCCATGGGCCGCAAACCTGCAACCTTTAAGGCCACCGGCCAATTAGGTCCCGATGGAGCTAAACGCTTCTAACAAGTTTCAATAAAACTGTATTTTATATTTTTGGAGTTAATACATTATGATTTTTCTATTAAAGGCCTGGTCCCTATTACCAAATATTAAAGGCAAGTTATGGATAGGTAATAAACTATATCTTATGACTGGTGGCAAGCAAGCCGAGACAAAAATAAGAAACTTCTGGATGAATCTAAATCTTGAAGACCGGATTCAGAGGAGAATTTTTTTAAAAAAATCTCATGAACCAGAAACTGAGTTTATTTTTGAAAAGTTCTTTAAAGAAGCAAAGTGTTTCTTCGATATCGGAGGTAATATTGGTTATTTCTCTCTCTTAGGTTCTGCAATTAACAAAGATCTACAAACATATGCTTTTGAACCTCTCCCCTCTAATATATCCACATTCAAAAAAAATATAGATCTTAACAAAGGATTCAATGAAAGGATCCACATCGTAGAGAAGTGCCTAAGTGATAGTTCAGGAGAAGTTACCTTCTTTGTACCACCAGATGGTGAGTGCGGTTGGGGCACAATGGACACTGAAGAGAGTAACGAAGAGACCACGAGTTCATGGCCAAAGATTACACGAGAAGCTCTTACCTTCGATGAGTTTATTGAAAAGAATCCATCGATTAAACCCGATCTTATAAAGATCGATGTCGAGGGAAGTGAAATAAATGTATTGAAAGGTGCCTTAAACTATCTAGAAAATAATAAGGTATTGGCCTTCTGTATCGAGTTAAATGAAGAAACCCTCAAGGCCAAAAACTACTCTTCCCAAAAGGTCATCGATCTCATGAGCAGCATTGGGTATGTTGCCCATTACATAGCAGATAATTCCTTAATAAAAACGGATATTCCCGTATCCTTAAATAAGGACTTAAACTACTTTTTTATACCATCGAAATAACGAGTTATATTATACAAAGAGACACAAAGAGACGTCTCAGCGTGCTTAAAAACGCTCGAAATCACAGTCTCGTGAGTTCAGGTCGTAATTCATTTCAGACTCTAGTGACTCACCCTTTGTCGTACGCACATAGAACTTAAAATTAAATTCACTAAAAGTAGTACCTAAGAGAAAGCTCTTGGTCTGATGAGTAAAGAAGCCGTAACTAGAAACATCAAGTGTACCAATCGTCAGCGGTTTATTGTTAAAACAATGGTAATTGCCTTCCTCATGCACCTTACAATTTAAAAGCTCAAAGGGAACTCTAATACTATTCCCCATCTTGGCCAAAAGTTGTCCCTTCTCTGAAATAAAGGGAAGATCATAGCCCGTAATTATCCCCGCATGAATAGGGGCAAAATTAACTCCATTATGATGAATAAATTCGAACCAAACTTTGTCACCATCTTTTTGAACAATGGCAGAAGTCGTTGGAACGCCAGTAATACACTGAAAGTCAGGCATGGCGAAGGCCGAACTCATTAGTAAAAAAGATAATCCGAGTATTGTTAGTTTGAAAGCACTTTTATAATTCATTCGATTCATATTCTCTCCCTTTTGTTAGAAAATAATATAACTCTTGAATAAGTTTAGCCAACTTAAATACATTCATTTTCGAATAGTTAGATCCCCACTGCCTTAGAATGTCGGCGGTTTTCTGACCTCTAAAATGGCCCCTAAACACACATATTCGGTACCTTAAGACCTTATTTGCAATTTTGCTTAACCTGAAAATCAATCCCACGTATCATAAGTTTAACGAACAGCATGAAGTTATTTGTAACTGTTAATGCACATTGTGATCGTTAAAGTTGAAGTTGTTGTTGTTGTTGTTAGTTTTCTTAAAGTTACCGTGGAGGTTAATATGAAAACGCTAAAGTTGAAAAACGTTGCCGCTCTTGTTCTTGCTACTATGATTACTGTTCCTACTTTTTCTCAGAACATTACTGATGGTTCTATACCTTGTCAGGATGTTGCTAATAATGAAGAGGCCTATGGATGTTCCATGGAAGAAGCGAATGTTGTAAATCTCAAGTATAAATGTCTTAAGGCCCTTAGTGTTTTTGAAATTCCTTTAAAAGGAGAAGTTAACAACTTTTCAAAACCTGGAAAAATTCAAAAAGGTGATAAAGTTGTCGCTTTAGGAAAAGATGATGGCTCAATTATTTTTGGCGATGGTCTAAAAGACTACAAACTTCCAAAAGATAAGATTAAACAAGCGATCGATAGAAAGTTTGGAGACCAAGCCGCTACAAAAGAAGACTTTAAAGTGGCCTTCCAAACACCTACTGGAAAAATCATCTTAAAGTTTAAGAAAAAGCCACTACAAGACCAAAGTCAAAGTGGTTACGATATTGGAAAATGGGAGCAGATTAAAGAAAATGCTGATTCTAGCTCTGACGACAAGGCCTTTGTTGCCCTTGGAAGCGAAGCAAATCAACTTGCCCAATCTTCAGAAGCTCTTAATAATGTTCATCAAAGCATGGATAATAAAATTACAGGCTTTCCTTCAAAGGTTGATCAAAAAGTCGCTGAACTAGAACAACTCTTTAACGAAAAGGAACACCAAGTTGATCAAAACTCTGAGCTCTCAAGTATGGATAAAGTAACAATGAAGAGAACCATAAGAGCAGAGAAAGAGGAAAAGAAGAGTGTTTGGTTGGATAAGAAACGTAATATGGCACAACTGAGGGCGCAGGCCTTAAGAAAGTGTATGGGCCAAGCAAATATCATCACTGAAAATGTTCTTAGAGGATCGGCCTCTGGCGCAGCACCAGCTGGTGGTATTGCTTCTACTTTTGGAAAATAATAAAGAATGTTGACTGATAATGGCCTCCGAAAGGAGGCCTTTTTTATTGGTACTGTTCGTACTCTTTTAAACACTCAGGATTTGCCACGGCCTCAATATTTTGAAGTTCTCTTTTCGCCAAGATTCGACTGATTGCCAGCTCCATTTTTTTTCCACTTCGGGTATAGGGTATATCTGCTACCGCCCAAACATGGCGTGGAACATGCCTTGGCGTAGTTCCTGCTTTTATCGCCTTCTTCACTTCTAAAATATGTTCATCTGTTAAACTCTTCCCATCGGCAAGCTTTACAAAGAGAACCACTTCAACATCTCCATCAATTGCTCTTCCCACACACAGGCTATCCGTAATCCACGGAAGTAGTTCTGTTTGACGATAGATTTCAGCGGTCCCAATTCGCACACCACCAGGGTTTAAGGTCGCGTCACTTCTGCCATAAACGAGGACGCCTCCCCTCTCTGTAATTTGAATAAAGTCACCATGGTGCCAAATATTTGGATAGTGATTAAAGTAGGCCTCTTTAAGGCGAGTTCCATCCTCGTCACCAAGAAAATAAATAGGCCTTGAGGGAAAGCTTTTTCTACAAACGAGCTCCCCTTCCTTACCGATGACGGCATCACCTTTATCATTAAAGGCGGCGACATCCATCCCAAGCCCAAGACACTGTATTTCACCTCGATAAACTGGGAGATTTGGATTACCGAGCATAAAACAGCCGATAATATCCGTGCCACCAGCAATAGAACTGACACAAATATCTCTCTTAAGAAAATTATAAATATAATCATACTGCTCTGGTAGCAGTGGAGCTCCTGTTGATAAGAGTGTTTCAAAATGTTCAAGGGGTTCATGATTAATATATTCAGAATCTTGAAGAGCCTTTAAGAACTTTGGGCTGGTTCCAAAGATATTGATTTCTTCCCTTTTTATAACTTCAAAAAACTCACCAAGGCTTGGTAGACCAGGAGAACCTTCATAAAGGCAAACCCGTGCCCCAAAGGCCAGTGAACTCACAAGCCAATTCCACATCATCCAACCGCAAGTCGTAAAATAAAGGATGCTCTTGTCTTCAGTTAAATCGGTATGCAGTCCTAACTCTTTAAGGTGTTGCAAAAGAGTGCCACCCACCGAATGAACGATACACTTCGGTTTTCCTGTCGTACCAGAGGAATACATAATATATAGGGGATCAGAAAAAGAAACCGATTCATATTCCAGCACTAAATCATCGGATAAGAAATCATCCCAAGAAACAAAGAGATCACCATCTGTATTACTATTTGCCCCACTCTTGAGTTCATCGAGATCATCACCATTATCCAGAAAATCAAGGACAACAATTTTTTCAATAAAATCTAGTTTTTCAGCGATCTCTTTAAGCTTTGGAATTAAGCTGTGGGTCTTACCATTATATTGGTAGGAACTAACTGTTACCAAAATCTTTGGTCGACTCTGCCCAAAGCGATCGACAACACCTTCAACACCAAAATCACAACTTGTAGAGGTGAAGACGCCCCCTAAGCTCGTTGCTGCCAGCATACTCGTAACTGTTTCAGGAATATTTGGCATATAGCACGCTAATACATCTCCATGATTAATGAGCCCACGCAAAGAGTTTTGAAGACGAGCAACAGATTCCTTAAGCTCGCTGTAGTTTATTTTACTTTGCTTACCCGATTCGTGAATAAAGTGAAGGGCACAACTCTGAGGTTCACCTTTTGCCAGAAGGTTCTCAGCAAAATTTAAAGAGACATTAGGAAACCAGCCATATTGAGAGAAACCCTGATCAGTACATGCCGGTTTTAGGTCTCCCTCGAACAAAACATCGTAAAACTCCATTAAATGGGTCCAAAACTCAACATTCCTCTCAACACTAAAGCGATGAAGGTCTTCATAACTGCTAAAGTGACAAGAAAATTTTTCTTCGAGAGATTTTTGAAAACTCGTCATCTGAGTTTTCTCTCTTCGATTTTGACTAGGGCTCCATAATGGCTGCATAGGCGACTCTAACTATTTAAGGTGGGGGGCCAGTTTTTCTTTTGATTCACGATCAACTTTTTCATGAAGGCTATTTCCATGAGCGTCCATTGTTACCACAACTGGAAATTCCTCTACAGTGAGTTCCCAAATGGCCTCTGGTGATCCAAATTGTTCTTTAAGATAGACATTATCAACTGACTTAATCTTTTCAGCTAGAACTTGAGCCGCTCCACCAATGGCATGAAAGTAAACGCAGCCATAAGTCTTATTACCTTCCAATGTTTTTGGACCCATGCCACCTTTGCCGATAACGCCAACAATACCATGGTCACGCATGACTTCCCATTGATATGGTTCCTCTCTAATGGAGGTCGTTGGTCCCGCTGCTTTAACTTCGTAACTACCATCTTTATTTTCGAGGACCACCGGACCACAGTGATAAATGATTTGGTTCTCAAGTTTAACAGGGCTTGGATTTCCCTCATGAAGATACTTATGAATAGCATCTCGTCCAGTGAAAAGCTTTCCACTGATAAGGACCATGTCTCCAACTTTAAGTTCTCTAACTTTTTCTTTGGTAAAAGGGTATTCCAAACGAATCATATTTTTCTCTCTTTTAATAAAGCCACTTGTTAATTGTATTGTCTTTTTTCAGGCTCACCCCAAGTCGGCGAAAGGCCCAACACATATAAGAAATAGAAACAAAGTAAGATGCGGGTAACCTGTTAAGCGTTCCAATCTTACAACCAAGCAAGGTTGTCTTGCCGCCAAATCCCATAGGACCTATTCCTAAGGTGTTCGCAGTCTCTACAATGTCTTTTTCTAAACTTGCTAAGTCTGGATGTGAATTAGTGTCATCCAATCTTCTAAGTAATTGCTCTTTTGATTTAACATAGCCACTACCACGGTCACCACCGATGGTAACTCCGAGAACACCAGGTCCACAGCCTTTTCCTTGGGCCTTTTGAATGGCATCCAATATAACTTTTCGAACACCCGCAAGATCTCGTCCTGCGCCTAGATCAGTTTGAGGAAGAGCATACTGAGCGCCTACATTTTCACAGCCCCCACCTTTAAGCATCAAGCTAATTTCAACGGTGTCTTTACTATGTTCATGAAAATGGATATCCGGGTGGCCTGGACCAATATTCATGGTCTCATTTTTACCTGTTAAGGAGTCAACCGAGTTTTGTCTTAAGTAACCAACTTCAGTGGCCTTAACCACGGCCTTATGGACAACTTTAGTAAACTCACCTTGCTTAAAGCCCACAGGATGGTTAACGAAGAAGAGGATCGTTCCCGTATCTTGGCAAAGTGGTTGAGATTTCTTTTTTGCTAGTTCAATATTGGCCTTGATAATACCCATGGCATACTCAGCCGTTGTATTTGCTTCTTCTCTTTCTAAAGCTTCTAGAATTACTTTCTGTACATCTGACGGAATTTCTACCGAAGTTTTACGGATAAGCTCAAGCATTGAGTTAAAGAGATCTTTGCTATTGATCGATGGATCGAAGGAGGCTTGTACAGGGGCCTTTGAAGGTGCTGATTTCTTAGTGATTTTTTTAGCTACTTTTTTCTTTGTCGCTTTCTTGGCCACTTTTTTCTTTGTCACTTTTTTAGCTACTTTCTTTTTTGTCGCTTTTTTAGCTACTTTTTTCTTAGTCGCTTTTTTAGCTACTTTCTTTTTTGTAGCTTTTTTAGCTACTTTCTTCTTAGTCGCTTTCTTGGCCACTTTTTTCTTAGTCGCTTTTTTAGCTACTTTCTTCTTAGTC
>JAFMBV010000092.1 GCA_017858255.1 Bacteriovoracaceae bacterium | reverse complement strand
AAATATTAACGACGCCACCAACGGCAGAGGAGCCATAGAGTAGGCTCATTGGACCTCTAACGATTTCAATTTGATCAATTGTTAGGGTATCGATTGATAGTGCGTGATCTACACTTTGAGTGGAAGCATCTAGTGTTCCAAGCCCATTTTGAAGGATTTTAATCCTGTCTCCGTCTAGACCTCTAATGACTGGTCGAGATGAGTTAGGGCCATAGCCAGTACTTGTTACACCTGTTTCTCTACTAAGGGTATCACCAAGACTTGTTTCTCTTTTTAATAATAGCTCTTCGCCGCTTAGCTCGGTCACACTTGCTACAAAGTCGATTAAATCGCTACTTTGCCTATGGCCAAAAACATAGATGTTGTCGTCATTATGAGTGTTTAGAACTGGACGGTCCGCGATTACACTTATGGATAAGATATATATCAAAAAAAAGTATTTAAGCTTCATGTGAGTAATTCCTTTTTGCAAGTCATTTGCATAATAGATTATTCGCAATGGATAATTTTGTCTAGAGTTTTTTGGCCACACATTCCTGACAAATGCCATAAAGTTCGAGCCGATGGCCTTCCACTTGAAAACCCACAGAATTCGCCATTTTTGAGAGTTGTTTCTCGACGCTGCAAACATTAAGGCATTGTATTTTCTTGCAAGAGCTACAGGTTATGTGGTGGTGATGATGGGAGTGTTGTAGTTCAGTGGTTTCATAGAAATGAAAATCACCTGAGCCTGGAATTGCTCTTATGAGCCCTGCTGCTTCTAGTTTTTTAAAATTTCTATAAAGAGATGATTCGTCGAGATCATTAAAAGATTTTTTATTTTTAAACTCATTTATTGAAAGAGGCTTATTTCTATTTAGGAACTCACAAAATATAAGGATACGCGCCTTAGTACACCTAAGGCCTTTTTCTTTTAGAAGAGTTTCTGCAGTTATTTGGTTTTTCACAATACTTGTTTTTATCATGAACACACCAATTATTTGAATTGTTTTATTGAGTTTATAAGTATTTGTTTTCTTATCATCGCCCTAGATAGTTGTCATATTTAGGAGTCCCGTGGTGAAGGTGTTCATCGGTAACCTATTGATTTTAATGTGATCCTTGTCTCTCCATTTAGATGCTATCTGAGTTGTTAGTATGACCTTTTCTTTGATAGCCCTCCTCATTCTAAGTGCCTGTCAGGTTAATGGAGGGGGACGTTCAGAGTCTAGTGAAACAAAAGTAGAGGCAAATTCGTTATCAGTAGGCTACCTATCTACTTATTCCCCTGTTGGGAATAATTTTAAAGTTAGCTTAACTGATGCCCCTAACGATGACCTTGAAGAGGTGGTTGTTACTATAAAGGAAGTCTTACTTAAGACAAATGGTAAAGGGAAGAGCGGTAATGAAATTTCTATTGCTCAAAACCTAGGACCAATTGATTTACTTACTCTTCAGGATGGAGTGATGTTAGGAATCGCGGATCTACAATTGCCAGTAGGAACTAAAGTTAATCAAATTAGACTAATACTAGAAGAAACTGGTCACTACATTACTTATACAGACGGTTCTGTTTGTGAGCTTCAAACTCCTTCCCAACAAAATTCAGGATTAAAGATAGTTAATCCCGAGTTTTCTATTGAAGAAGGTCAAGCTTACTCGATGGTAATTGATTTTGATGCAAAGAAATCAATTGTTCATCAGGGCAATGGTGGTTGTCTCTTAAAACCAGTTCTTAAATGGGGTGGGATTACGAGTACGCCCATTGATGATGTGCTTGGAGATGGTGATTCTGAAGGTGACGAAGAGGTAATAGAAGAACCGGTAGTCGAAGAGCCAGTGGTTGAAGAACCAGTAGTCGAAGAACCAGTGGTTGAAGAACCGGTTGTTGAAGAACCAGTGTTTGAAGAACCGGTGGTTGAAGAACCAGTGGTTGAAGAACCGGTAGTCGAAGAGCCAGTGGTTGAAGAACCAGTAGTCGAAGAGCCAGTGATTGAAGAACCGGTAGTCGAAGAACCAGTGGTTGAAGAACCTGTAGTCGAAGAGCCAGTGGTTGAAGAACCAGTAGTCGAAGAACCAGTGGTTGAAGAACCGGTTGTTGAAGAACCAGTGGTTGAAGAACCGGTGGTTGAAGAACCGGTAGTCGAAGAGCCAGTGGTTGAAGAACCGGTAGTCGAAGAGCCAGTGGTTGAAGAACCTGTAGTTGAACAACCGACAGATTTAGATATGGAAATGTGTTTTAATGTGGACTTTAACTTATACGACACGAGCACATGGCCAGCAGACTTTGTTTATGAGGACTACGCTCACTGTTATTAATTTAAGCTAGATTATTTTGTATAGGAAGAAGGGGAGTGGTAATGTGCCACTCCCTTTTTATTTTTTAAAATGTATCTTAACCTGACCTGCAGCTTCTAGTGCCTTCTTGCGAGCACTCTTTATAGACTTCCCTAGGGCCAAGGCAACACCCATTCTTCTATTTGGATAGGCAACGGGCTTGTTAAATATTCTGATATCTGTGTCTTTTGTTTCAAGGGCCTTGTCAATTCCAGAGTATCTGATTGGGGTCCCTTCTTTTTTAGCTAGGATGACTGCAGAGGCACTCGCGCTTAGGCATTCTATTTTTGGAATGGGCAAACCTAGGATGGCCCTTAGGTGAAGATCAAATTCTGATAAATTTTGTGAGATAAGTGTCACCATCCCAGTATCATGAGGTCTCGGAGAGAGTTCGCTGAAGATGACTTCTTTTTTGGTAAGAAAAAACTCTACTCCAAAAAGTCCACTACCGCCGAGTGCATCTGTTACGGCCTTGGCCATTTTCTTGGCCTTCTTTAGGTGGGCTTCTGGAAGGTCAAAAGGTTGCCAGGACTCACGATAGTCGCCTCCTTCTTGGACGTGACCAATTGGAGGGCAAAATAAGGTTTTTCCCTTCTTTTGTTTTATAGTTAATAAGGTGATCTCACCATAAAAATTTATAAACTCCTCAACGATTACCTTTACTCGGTCACCTCGACCTTTTTTAGCGTACTCCCAAGCCTTCTTAAGCTGAGATTCGTTTTCAACTTTGCTTTGTCCCTTACCTGAGGATGACATGACGGGCTTTATTACGAGAGGATATCCAATATGGTGAGCTGCTTTTTGAAGTTCTTCCATATTTTCGGCATATGCATACTTCGCCGTTCTAAGTTTGAGTTTTTCGGCGGCCAGGTCTCTAATGGCATCCCTATTCATCGTTAGGTGAGTCGCATAGGCGGTGGGAACGACTTGTATTTTATTTTTTTCAAAAACCTCTAAGGTTTCCGTATCAATGGCCTCTACTTCTGGAACGATAATGTCAGGGAGATGTTTTTGAACGACATCTTTTAACTCAAGAGAGTTTTGCATATTAATGACTTCAAAATCATGAGCAACTTGCATCGCAGGTGCATTTGAATAATGGTCAACTGCGATACAATGACAGCCTAGTCTTTGCGCAGAAATCACAAATTCTTTTCCTAATTCACCGGAACCAAGAATCATAATTTTCTTCATGAAGCCTCCTGAGTATTCCGCTTTAATTTAACGAATAGAGAAAAGATTGGCCAAATGTTATTGGCATAAATCCATTCTAATGACTTCTTTTGCACGGCCTACACCATATGGGAGGTGGCCGTTTTCGATTCGTTTCTGCTCCCTCATAAAGCGTTCCCGTACTTCTTCTGCGCACCTTAAATCACTACGAGTGAAACGATTAAAGAGTGTTGTGCTATTCGGGTTCAATTTGTACATTGAAGTATATGAAATTTCAGTTCGTGTCGTCATTCCATCTTTTAGTTTGAGGAGCCATTTTTCTGGAGTGATTAGCTCATTAAAAAAAGCAGCGTCAACAATAAGTGGATCAACTCTCTTCGTATCCTGGTTGTAAACACATAAGGCCATGACAGAGTGGCGGCCAAACTCAACCCAGCCTTCTGCTGTGTATGTCGTCTGTGTGATTAGTCCTGGATAGGACTCTACGTTTATACGAAAACTTTTAATATTTGATTTTTCATAAATTTCTTTAGCGGCGAGATAGGCCCTCACATCACAACCATCAATTGTATACTTATAAGGAATTTTCTCCATTTGAGAGACGGAGTTAAAGATATTCTCGGCGATCTCCCTACTTATAATAGAGACTTTAAAATTTCCTTGGGTGCTTTTTGACTGTATGAGCTCATTATTCTGAGGAGCCTCTTGCGGGCATATATTGGTAAAGTCGGATGCAGCCGACCAAAAGTTAAACAGCATTAGGGCGCATATAAGCCGAATATTCATCTCTTATCCTTCATTTTAGGTATATAGATGAGTATTTTGCAAGTCTTAGGCCACTACTACTAACGCTACTGCAACCACTAATAAACGCCGAAAGAAAGCATAGCATCGGCGACCTTCACAAAACCACCAATATTGGCGCCGGTGATGTAACAAGTCTTACCGTCTTTTTCCCCATACTTCACACAGGTCGAATGAATTCTCTTCATAATGACTTGAAGCTCACCATCAACCTTTTCTCTCGGCCAAGAAAGACCAATATTGTTTTGACTCATTTCAAGAGCTGAAATGGCAACGCCTCCAGCATTAGCAGCTTTGGCGGGACCAAAGAGAATATTCTCTTTTAGAAAATACTCTATGGCCTCATTCGTGCTTGGCATATTGGCGCCTTCAAATACTCCTTTCACTCCTGATTCTACAAGTACTTTTGCATCCTCAAGTTCAATCTCATTTTGAGTTGCCGAAGGAAAAGCATAATCGGCGGAAACACCCCAAGGAGTTTTCCCTGGATGAAACTCAAGGCCAATGCCTGAGAGGTCTTTTAATCTTTTTCCTTGGGACTTAAGTTTCTTGATTTCTTCCAGTACGTCTTGAGTGATCCCCTCACGTACCAAAAGAAAGCCTTCACTGTCACTTAGTGTTAAGACCTTTGCCCCTTTTTCAATGAGCTTCTCAACAGCGAATTGGGCCACATTTCCGGCACCCGAGACTAAGCATCTCTTTCCTTGAAGCCCTTCATTGTGGTGATTGAGAACATTGTCTGCAAAATAAATAAGGCCGTAACCTGTGGCCTCTTCTCTGATTAAACTTCCGCCATATTCAATACCTTTACCAGTTAATGTACCCGTAAAGCGATTGGTGATTCTTTTGTACATTCCAAACATATAGGAAATTTCTCGACCTCCGACGCCAATATCTCCTGCAGGTACATCAACATCTTCACCGATGTGGCGGTAAAGTTCTGTCATAAAGGATTGGCAAAATCTCATGATTTCAGAATCAGATTTTCCTTTTGGATCAAAGTTAGCACCACCTTTTCCTGCACCAATTGGAAGGCCTGTTAAAGAGTTTTTAAAGATTTGTTCAAATCCTAAAAACTTAAGAACACTTTGATTAACGGTAGGGTGAAAACGGAGGCCACCTTTATAGGGGCCAATAGAATTATTAAACTGAACCCTATAACCGCGGTTGGTTCTAATATTACCTTTATCGTCTTCCCAGCAAACCCTAAATGATAGCAAGCGATCAGGTTCACTAAGTCGCTCTAGGACTTGGCCTTTTACATACTTTTGATTTTCGTAAAGAAAGGGGACAATAGATTTTGAGACTTCTGCGACAGCTTGATGAAATTCTGGTTCCCCTGGATTTCGATCAATCAAGCCTTGCATGAAGCAGTCAAAATACTCTTTAGGGTTCTGTGTCTCACAAATAAATGTATTATCCATATCAATTGCCTCAGCTATATTTTCTTTAATTATAAGCGCTATATTGGCGCCTATAATTTCAAAAAAATAGTGTTTGGAAAAGGTCTTATTGATGTTTGCCTTGTGTTATAATCAATTAATGAAAATGATGACTTACTTTTTGCCCCTATTCTTACTATTTTTGTCTTCTTGTGCGTCAAAACCAGTTCTATACCCAAACGAGAAGTATAAAAGTATGGGTAAGGAGAGCTCCAATAAGGTTGTCGAAAAATGCATAGAGATGGCCGATGCTTTTCTAGAGTCTCCTAAAGGAAAACAAATTCTAAAAGGTGCTGGAAAGGGTTCTGTTATTGGGACAGTCTTAGGTGGTATTACAGGTCTATTAACGGGAGACTTATTGCAGTCTCTGGCCACTGGTGCAGTCGCGGGCGCCGCTACTGGGGCGACTAGTGAGGCGATCTCGCCAAATCGCTTGAAGCAGGCCTATGTAAATCGTTGTTTAGCTAAAAACGGTTATGAAGTAATAGGCTGGGATTAATCGCATTATAAGTTATGGGACGTATCCAGAAAATTGTCATGAATTGTCTCAAATATGGTTTTTGCAGAAGTCTTCTTCTCTTGCTTAAATAGAGAAAGGGAGAATTTTTATGAAAGGCTTAGTTACTACATTATTTTATCTTTGGGCGAGTATTGCTTTTTCTTTTCCCTCTCCACCCACTGATTCAAGTCATCCTGGTTATCCCACAAGAAGTTCTTCGTTTAAAAGAATTGATATAAACACCATACGTAAGGGAAGTTTTCTATTTCTACCTACTGAGGGACAAGCTCCTAAGTCCTTACTTGTTTTTGGTCATGGCCAGGCCCTTAGTCTTAAGCACTATGAAACTTTATTTGAGCGATTTACCTCTATAGGCATTGCTGTTTTGTATCCTAAATACGACAAGGGATTCTTTGACACAAACTGGCGGCGTATGGGCAAGGACTATGATGAGATTGTTCAAGACGTTCTATCTCGTTATAAAGAAATTAATAAAAACAATGTCATTTATAGTGGTCACTCAAAAGGTGGTTATATTGGTCTGATGGCGCTCGGCCATAGAGGAAATAGTGGTAGTTCTTGGTGGCCTAAGGCGAGTATCTTTTATAGTCCAGCAGGATTTGATTCTGAATACCTCCGCTTGATCAAACCTGAGCATGATGTTCATTTGGTATGGCCAAAAAATGATTCTATTATAAAGGAAGAAGTTATTGATGATATCTTCAATCAGCTTCCGAGTATCAATAAACAGAAGATTGTCATTCAAGGTTACTCTGACTTTGAGGCAGGTCATTTCTTTCCGCTAACAAAAAGCTCTCTCTTTGGTGGTGGTGATGGCATTGGTCCTCTTCATTATTATGGGATTCTGCCTTGGACAGTAGGTGCTATAGAAAGGTCAAACTATCTCTATGGTGATGAAGCCTCTCACTCAGGTGATGAGAGCACTCCACACAGTATTTCAAGGTCTTGGTAGTCCTATTTATAGTGATTTTTTGATCATGGTATAATGAAACCCAAATCATCAAACTAGGATAAAGAGTGAAAATAAGTAGGGATGAACCCTATAAAGATCCATGTTCTACGAGTATTGAGCTTTTAGTAGAAAAAGTGGAGAACTTCTTTATCTCTACGCCTCAGCTAGCGTCCAAAAAGCGTTTTTACCCTGACCTTTATACACATCAAGACCTTACTCTTTTAGAGGATGATATCTTGGATGTTGTTCTCTTTGGGAGTGCTTTTCGTAAGATTTTTGAATCTGGTAATTGGCCTAAATGTCGCTATCGAATTTGGGTTCTATGTTCCTCTTTTAAAAAATTTCTAGAAAATGATTTCTTTAAGAATGAGGGTGCGGTTGGAGTCATACCGAGAGAGTTATTGTTCAAAGTAGCGGCAACGGATAATTATGATTTTAGTAAACCTTTTGATTTAATCTACGGTGGGCGACTTAGTTCACAAAAAAATATTAAATACCTTCTCTCAACGGTAGCTCATCTTCAAGATCTAGGTGTTCCTTGTGATCTTCACTTATTTGGAGATGTCGATAATAATTCTCATGAGGATTTAGGAAGAAGGCTTCACCAACTTTCTCACGATGATTTACTTAAATACTCCGATGAACTTTCGTGGATTCGTTCGCCGCAATTTCATGCCAAAGAGTCCTCAGACTCTTGGTACAAGCACTCTTTTAAGCAACCCACCTTTATAACGTTGAGTACTTTTATATGTGAAGACTTTGGTGCTTCAGTGGCCCAGGCACAGGAACAGGGCTGGCCCGTTGTCTTGTCGGATTTTGGTGGTCATAAAGATGTTGAGAGTGGCACATTTTTAAAAGTTCCTTATAGTCTCTGTTTGAATGACCACTACTGTGATGATTTACTAAAATATTTTTCAAAATATACGGCCAATTTTATAAAAGAAAGAAGTCTAAGTTCTCATGAGTCCTCAAGCTCTTGCGAGTTTATTGCTCCAAAAGAATTAAGCTATGAAGATTTGGATTTAGCACGAAGAGAGTCACTTAATTTCTTAGGAAGTTCTCTTTCTTTGATAAATCATGAATACCTCTCAGATTTTGCAGACAACTCAAGAGGAGCAGTCTACCTGAAGAGTGTTAAAAAGTACTTAGAGGGTCCTCATCCTAAGAACTTAATTATTGGTTTCGACTTTGATCATGATTCTTATTCTTCAAAAGAGTTATCGCTGCTGGAGGGACACATCTCGAGTAATCCTGAATGCATTAGATCTTGCCGCTTTATTTCTTCAAAAAATATTTTCAAAAAAGAGTGGGCAAAAGAACTTCTTGAGGCCGAAAGAGTCGTGCTATGGCTCCCAAGTGGACAAGCAGAAAAGTTTGCTGCGGCATTAAAAGAGAAATTTCATTTGAATGGTGATCAAATTATTATTCTTGAATAAGGGCAACCAAGTTTTGCATCCATTCACGGTATTGATCGTCGCCCCCATCATAATTAATTTCAATCCTAAGAGTTTCACCTAAAATTTGAACAGTCCTAATAAAGTGGGCTTTTTCATAAGAATAAGATTTATCCGTTAGAGAGTAGGGGTTTAGACCGTCAACATAATATTGGTCCTTATTCATGGAATTCATCCATTGCCAACAAGCGTGGGCCGGCCTTAACTGCGGTGCCATTGCACGGTAGCCATTTTGAATAAGTTTCTTTGTTAGCTCCAACGTATGTAAGGGGTCACTGCATTTGACGTGTATATTGGTGCCGATATCACCGTCACTGTCATGACCTAGACGCATGGGAATTTGATTTTTTTTAAACTCATTAATAAGCAGCAGCTTTCTCTCTCTAAGCTTAATTAGAATATCAGGCAGCTTTTTAAGCTGTGCTCTTAAAATAGAAGAGTTGATTTCATTTAATCGAGTTGAGAGCCCGAAGAAACCACTAACTTCATCAAGATCTTCTCTCTTAGTGAGGCCATACTGACAAGCAGTATCGTGAGTGACAAAGGCCTTTTTATATTGTTTTTCAAAATTCTCATGGGCAATAACAAGAAGGCCACCTTCGCCACAACTAATAATTTTATCTACATTAAAACTTAGTCCACCAAAGGCACCATAGCTTCCTACCGGAACCCCTTTGTATGTACCACCACATGCCTGGGCCGCATCCTCGACCAGCAAAAGGTTATGGTCGCAGCAAATCTTGGCCAGTCCTTCAAGGTCGCAAATTAGGCCATCCATGTGAACGGCGACGACGGCCTTTGTTCTTTCATTTATTTTTGAGATGACCTCTTTAGGGTCAATGGTCATACTATCGTCAATATTGGCAATAACAGGAATAGCTCCTACTTGCATGACGGCCGATGCTGTTGCGACGAATGTATAGCTGGGGATGATGACTTCGTCGCCAGGGCCAATTCCAAAGGCCGCCATACCAACGACCAGTGCATTTGTCCCCGATGTGGTCAGTAAGCAATAGGGAGCTTTCTGATAGGCCTGCCATTCTTTTTCACACAGGGATGTGACGGTCTCAACATCTTTACCTTGATACCGAAAATATTTCTTTGAAGATAAGACAGCTTCTATTGCCTCAAGTTCGTCTTTTCCAACCTCATACATCGTGGTGCTCCTCACTCTTACTAAATTTTAGGTTGATGGACGGAGGAGGACAAGCAGGGAAGTTTAAATATGCTTTTAAATGTGGAAAAAGATTTAGAAAATATTGATTTTCTTAAGAAGATTGGTCAATTGACTGTTTGTTTCAGTATTTCTATTGGGGGTCTCAAGAAACTCATTTGCCTTCTGTGATGTTTTAGCAGATTCTTCGAGGACTTTCTTGGCCTGATTCTTGGTCATGCCGGCCTCGCGAATTTTATTTGCCCACAGCTTTGTGAGGTCGGGATAGATTTTCATAGTGAACTTGTCGGTTATTTCTTAATATTTCTTTACCATTATAAGACTATGAAAATACGATGATTTGCCATTATCCAACTTAACTATTCATAACCTTACGGATTGTGTCGAGTCCATCCACAACCTTATCAATGAATGAAATGTTGCTAGAAATAAAATGATAATTGGGATGGCGCGACCATACTTCTTGGAGATTTTTATCAAGAGTTATGGCCTCTTGGGTGCTTTCAATTCTCTGGGGATTATTACTTTTTATATCCGATCCTCCACTAGCGCCAGTTTCAAAAAATATAACAGCATCATATCGATTGAATTCTGCTTCTAGGGATGTGTTGGCGGCTTCGAGAAAGGTGCCTTCTGCTCCTGGCCAGTAGGCCAAGCTATCTAGGGTGCCTCTGTCACATATCTGGCAAAAACCATTTTTGGGGGGGGCGTAAATGGACTCAAGACACACTTGAAGTTGGTATATCGAAAGTTGGATTCGTTTTATGCCCTCTAAGTCCTGACCACGTTCTAGGCCATTTTCAAAGAGGATTGTTGCTGCCTCAGGCACGATAAAAACATTATTCTTAATTTCACGGCGAAAGAGGTCAAGAGAAGTTGTTTTTCCTCCGCCGGGTCCACCTGTGATTACAATTTTCTTCATATTTCATCCATTGATAGAAGTTCATTTTCTATAATGCTATTATAGTTGTATTTATTCTCATTTTGGAACGTTTATGAAAATTGTCTTTCAACATTCAGGTATATTGCCGGTTGTTAAATATGGTGGCATTGAGCGGATTCTTTTTTGGCACATGAAAGAGTTGGCCAGAAGAGGGCACAAGGTTGTTCTATTTGGTGCTGAAGGCTCACAGGTGGAGTCTTACGGAATAGAATTCTTTAAAATGCCAGCAACTTTAGAAGAGTTTGAAGAACAAATTCCAAAAGATGCGGACATTCTCCACCTTACCTATAACCACGCATTGAAAAAACGTAAGATCCCTACCCTTATTAACATTCAGGGCAATGGGCAAATTGGAGAAATGTTCTCTCAAAACACAGTCTTTGTTTCCAAGAAGCATGCTCAAAATCATAATAGTGAATGCTTTATTCATAACGCTGTTGATTTAGAAGAATATCAATTTACTGATAGTGCTTTTAAACTCGAGAATTTACTCTTCCTCGCAAAAGCTTCTTGGAGTGTTAAAAATTTAAAAGATTGCCTATGGTTGGCCAAGCGCTCAAAAAAGCTTCTTCATATTGCTGGAGGGAGAAGTTGGTTTCCTTCTCGTTATGTTCGTTCTTATGGAATGGTCGGTGGCGATGAAAAATTGGAGATCTTACAAAAAATTGATGCCTTGCTCTTTCCTGTGCGTTGGCATGAGCCCTTCGGAATTGCCATTATTGAGGCCATGGCCTGTGGAAGTCCTGTCTTTGGAACACCTTATGGCTCATTACCTGAACTGATTCATGGTCCCTATGGGAGAACCTTTCAAAATAAAGATGAGCTTCTTGATCATCTCAATTCCTCGCCTGAATATAATAGAAGAGAGATTAGAAATTATGTTGAAGAGAATTTTTCAATTGCTCGCTTAACAGATCAATATCTAGAGTCGTATGAGAAAATTCTTGGTGGTGAGGTTCTCAATGCTCAGGTTCCAACTTGGTCTTTAGAAAAACCACCTTTAGAGCTTTTAGATTTTTAAATAAAAAAATAAGGGTCTACTCATTAACAATATTTTGTAGACCCTATTCTTCTTATTTCTCTAAACTGGCTAATTTAAAAAGTGCGATTGCAGTATCTTCACTTAGAACTTCAGAGTAGCTAGTCCAAAGTTGACCAGCTTTTTCCATTCTCTGCTCATCATTTTCTACTGACGAAATTTCTGAAGCAATCATATCTTTAATGGCATTAACTTCTTCTATCTCTGACTTGAGTGCAGCTACTTCGGCATCACTTAGTTTGGCCTGTGCAATTTGTTCGTTGCTTAAGTTGGCCGTGATCTCGGCACGTCCTTGTTCATCGAGTAATACAAGTCCAGCGATAAGGAAGGCTGGGTAGGTGATAACTCTGTAAGTAACGTAAGTGCTTCTGCTAAATCCGCCTCTTCTCGTTCTTCTTGTTGTCGATCTACTCTCAACAACCCAAATTTGGGAAATATCCATTAAGGCAAGACCAGCAATGGCCGTTGCTTCAGAATCTGTCGCAATACCAATTATGGCCTGGGTAGGGCTTGATAGAATAAACGTTGCTGTTAATAAAACTGTGGATAAAATTTTCTTCATTTTCATCTTAATCTCCAATGTGTTGATAAATATGTTTTCCAATTCCTATGGGTTTTCCTGATGGCGTTTGAAAAAGGTCCCAATGACCACCTTCATCTGCCTCTATATTTAACCTTCCGAGGTTTATATCTTTTGTAAGGGGACCAAAACCAGACTCAAGAACAATCTTCTTAGCGCTCTTCAAGTTGCTTCTTTTTATAAGCACTTCTTTCGCCTGAATGGTGTTTGATTGTGGAAAGAAGGCAATAAGGCGATCTTTTTGTAATATTTGAACAGCTTCCATTTCTTCTTTAGCCTCATTTAATCTGATGACTTGAGCTATTTCATATTGGTCATCATTTTTTTGATAGTACTGAAATGGTGATTTGATACTTGGTTGGCTAGTCTCTTGTTCAAGAAACTTCGAGTCATGATCGACGAGCTCTTCAAGTCTTTTCATGGCCTTTCTTAGACCTTTCCTCGCATCTGTTTTTACTTCTCGCCCGTAGGTCTGAAGTTTAGGAACGTGAGAAAAATATCCTTTGTCTCGCCATTCATTTAAGAAAAAAGCCCCTTGGCAACCTACAAGGGCCAGGTACTTTAATTGAGGGCCAGCAGCTTGAAAAAGACTCTTTATGTCTCTTCCCTTGTGATCGACAATTGAGCGAGTTTGTCCAAGACCTTCACTATCACCAAAGCCTGCATGGCCAACCCAGATGAGCGCCGTTACTTCGGGATCTCTTAAGGTTCGATATAATTCTGTTGGACCGGCGAAGTGTATGACCTCTGCTGAGAGGGAAGTATTGAATTTGCTTAAGTATTGGTTAAATTTCTTTTCGAGCTTCTTATTGATATTCCAACTTTTCAACCTCAAAGGTGGGCGATTAGTTTCTGGATTAAGGCTTGTGAGCAACACGATTTTGTGAGCAAAACTCTGCATTGTGCCGCAGAGCAATCCAATGAAAATGATTAATTTTATAAGGTTTTGGGTCACCTCAAGTCCTTTTATTGGAAAGCTTGAGACTATATGAAATAACGCGCATGGCAAATGACTGCTGTAAAAACGATAGGATGTTGAAAGTAGGTGATTTTCCCTATTGGTAAGTAGGAAGAATTCCTATAAATTATGGTTGTTTACCGGCCTTTATAAGATGGGCCTTATTAAAACGAAACCCGCAGGAGCAATGTGATTAGCTCTAGTTGATACGGTTGTGATTTAAAAGTAATCTTATTTTATGGAATGTCCTACCATTACTGACTTTAAAGATTTCATAAAAGACTATGCTCGAAAGTATGGTCGCTATGAGTATGTGAACCCTCTATTTAATAAGAAGAAGAAGCCACAGCCCTACAAATCCGTATATCTGATGATGGGTAATAGTTATAATTTATTTTACATATATGAAGATACCCTCATATTTGCCCTCAAAGATCTGGCCAATTATCTAGAGGACTATCTAGATGGGCTATACCCTGAACTTAAGGCCCCTTTTGAATTTGTTCCAAGTCCGAGGGGAAAACTTTTGGAAGCCAGGTCTTTAAAAAGAATCTCTGGTCTTTATATAGTTTGGATAGGAAAGGCGACAAACCCAGATAAGGGTATATACTAATAGCTATGGAAGATGAAAACTTAGTCAAATACGTTCATGACATTATCAACAAGACAATATCGGCTCAAGGTTTTCTTAAAATCCTTTCAAAGTCTGAACTTGATCCCCAACAAACTGAGCTGCTCCAAAATGCAAATGGTTCGTTGCTTGAGTCAATAGAAATAATCAAGGCCCTTCGAAAAGAAATTCGTTAAAATTTTTCATAGATAAGATGTTTACCAAGTGTAACTGGAATATAGGTATATATTATAGTTCAAACTAGCGGCGTTATTACTATCGCCGACCTCATAAATATTTGAAAATAAGAAACCTTTTAGACCCAAATTTATTCCCGGCCCGTGAGTGGCAAGCATTGTTTTAAGACTCCAATGACTCCCAAAGCCAGTCTCATTAACTTTAGAGCCACTTAAATTTTCTCGTCTATTATCTTGATAACCAGCGCCAATAATTCCAGCTAAGCCCATATAAAATGGTCCAAGAGGCGCTAGGAGGCCGTAGCCAATACCAACTCCAGCTTGTCTCAACTCAAGACTTGTTAAATTTGCAAAGAAGGAAAAGTTATTATTTGAGCTTCCTTGAAGAAGGCCACCATAATCACGAAACTTTAATCTATTTAGATAAAAAGTAAGCAAAGGGGAAGTGGACCACGTAACACCTTCAGAGCCATTTGAGTTCAAGGCCTTCATGCTAAAGTTTGAGTTGGTCGCGTATAAAAAATGGGCGCTTCTTTCCCTACTTGAAAGGT
>JAFMBV010000201.1 GCA_017858255.1 Bacteriovoracaceae bacterium | reverse complement strand
CCCGACAATCCATTTTCAAAGCTTCTTGGAAAGAATAAGAAGAGTGCAAACAAATCCCTTAACTTCAGGGGCCCAGCACAACTTGGAGGAAAAAAAGGATCAATCTTTCAGATGATCACAAATCGTTATAACTCGGTCCAATCAAAAGATCGCTTATTAAAGTATGAGGCAAAGAAGCCTTAACAATATGTCTTAGATATAAACGTAAACAGTTCGCTCTTAGTCTTCTTTCTTTAATGTAGAGTGACCTTTAGCGTTTATTAGGTCCTTAGCAAAAATTCCATATTTTGGGATAACACTATCAATTTTTTCTTGATCCATTGGACAGGTCTGTTTAATCCCAGTCTTACTCTCAAGTGCCGCCATTCTACTTTGAACAAGTCCTCTCATCTTTTTATTTGGAAAGCCCGAGCAATTGAGCCCTTCATCAAAAGAATGATCAATATAATCGGACCAGTCCATGTCTTTAATTTGAACCCATTTATTTCCCTGGCAGACGACATAGGGGCCAATATTATATTCCTTACCTAAGACGTCATCATAATTTTGTAAAACATGATTCCAAAACCTCATACCATTGAAGTTCGCACTTAAATCACCGTAGGCCTTCACACCAGTAGTAATAGCGCCCATAAAGCCCGTTTCTGCCGAGAAACCAATTTCCATGGCCTCAAGAACACCCTTACCTTTAATGTAGTTTTTCTTGTAATAAAGATAACCAGAGCCCATGAAGTGCTCAAACTTATCAGTTCCTATAATGACTCCATTTACATTTAAATTTGCTGCAGATGGATCTGTAACCTTTCTCGCCCAATAACCTTGGATAATGGATTGATACCATTTAAAATCTTGGTAAATACTCTCTTTAATCGTTACAAGGTTTTTATCTAAGTCTTCGGTCTCGACAATGTATTTACCTAACTGACCCTGATACTGATTGTTAAAATATTTTCGCATGGACTTATAAAGACCTTTTTGCTGACAAAAACCCTTTCTCTCATTGGCATCATTTACGGCCTTAGAAAGAAACTCATTTGATTTCTTGTTAATGAGATCAAGACTATCGGCCAAAGGTATCTCTCTTCGAGTAAAACTATCTACCTCTGCCGTATAACTAGAATTAGTCACCATTAATGCAAAAAATAAAACAAGACTCTTAGAAAACATATTTCACCTGGGCTTTGGGTTATGCGTAATATTACCGTTAAAGCCCTATTATCAGGAGGAGCTTGTAAAAACTTCAAGGGGTTAAAAATATTTAGACACTACATGGACCATAAAAACAGGCCATGTTGCCTCCATGGTCCCAAATTGAATAGGCCGGAGCTAGGCTAACGTACTGAAAAGACATATTAAAAGCTGGCATCACCTTTGCTTCTATTAAAGGAAGACCACTACTGGAGAAAAGGTCATGAAAAAGAATTTTATTAGAAGAACAAAAGAGGCCGTTACCGTAACCTATGAAAATAAGGAGCAGATAAAGCTGCTCATGAAAGCTTATCAAGGCCTTATTATAAGCGTGCTACTCCTACTCTTGATAAACTAAATTTACTGTTAAATGGATTTTTGACAGCACTTCTAGATTATCGCTAACATTGATTCAGGGATGAATAAATGGATTTAAAAAATATGACCAATGAAGGTTTAACCCATCTGGCCTTAAGCGAGCTGCATACATGTCACAGTTATTATCAGCGCTTGTTTTATGGTTTTCTTGAGTTAAGTGAAGTATCAAACACTACACCCGTTCGATCATGGGCCGCTAGTTTTAACCATCAAGTAAAACTTCATATTCAGAGGCATTGGTTAGGACAAAGCCCTGACAGTATCGGCCCAAGTCCAATTGAGACCGTTAGTTTCTTCGAAGTTAAGGACAATACAAGAACCCTTTTTAAAACACTTGAAGGCCTCATTACTCTAAGGCTAACAAATGACAACGATTTTCCAGATACAATGGCCCTCACCCTCAACTTTCTTTTTCTTCACGCAAGAAGACTTCACTTACTAACCAAAGAACTTACCAATTTAGAAATCGACCTACCTCGAGTAATTTTAATGGACACGATTTCAACTGATGAAGGTATTCCTGCCTATCGAGTCGATTCCAGAACAATTTTTCAACTTAGAGAAGATGCACAATCCCCAATTCGATCAATTGAATCACAACGCGACAAAAAGTATGAAGAGCTCATTCAAAAAGGCCACGTGTGGATAAGTAAGAAAGAATATGATCTCGCCCGTGAAAGCTTTTTAAGAGCACTTAACTTTCAGGAAACGGCAGAGGCCTACAACCTTATGGGTTGGTCATACTCTCTAGAAGGCCAAATGGAGAAGGCCAAGAAGTTTTGCCTCAAGGCGATACAAACAGACCCTGCTTATGGTGCCCCCTATAATGATTTGGGCAGCTATCTTTTAGCAGAGGGTGAAGTTAATGAATCCCTAAAATGGTTTGAGCTTGCCAAAAATTCACGCAATTACCAAAATAGAGAGTATCCTTATATAAATGCAGGGCGGGCCTTCATGAATAAAAGGGAGTTTAAAAAAGCTCTTCAAGAGTTCTCAATGGCCCTAACAATTGCTCCTTTTAATGAGGAACTGCATCAAACGGTGCAGAGGTTAAAAGAAACACTGGCAAAAAGTGATCTCTATGTAGTTGAAGATGAGGTTCCCCCCTCGCTCTTTTAAGTTAGAATAGGTCATTGCTAAAAAAAAGAGGAAGCTATGACCGAATTGAAATCACAAACCATTTCCAATAAATC
>JAFMBV010000091.1 GCA_017858255.1 Bacteriovoracaceae bacterium | reverse complement strand
AAAAGTGATGTTTGAAACAAGTCATTCTTACTTTAAAAAAATCCTCATTATTCTTAAAACTTATCTCTGAAAGTAGTCACAGTGGCCCTGATTCTCTAAACACACAGCACAACTTTAACGCATAAAATTTTTTCACTATCGTTTGCTTTGCCCATTCCTACGCATAGTTTGGCCGCCGCTTGAGGAAGTACTCAAAAACTATCCGAGGAGGAAGTATGAAAAAGTACATTTTACTGGCCGTCTTTTTAGCCCATGGAATATTGGCGGGTGAAGACGATAACCATGATCACGGACGCCCCTTTACTCCAGAAGAAGAAGACGCTTACTTTGCTCCCTTTGAAAATGGGTTGTTTAAAAAGAGACGTTTTCCCTATCGCAACTGGAACGAATGCTCCCAACCCTTAAGTGGAAATTACTCAGGTCACACCTGTACCAATAAGAGAAAGATCTCTGACATTCTCTTTGAGTTCTTAGATGATCACATTGGTAGTTGCATTGCCGATGCAGCAGAAGCGATTGGGAAAAATGTCGAAAGTTACCATCTTGTTCATAATGGTATCTATGGTGATCGGCGACACTCCCCTCGCTCTCTTCATGCAGAAGGCAGAGCAATAGACATAAAGTCTATCAAGTTCACCGAATCCAATGGTGCATCCAATAACCTGGATTATAAAAACTTTGGCGGTGGAAAGTTCTACACTTTGCTACGCTTTTGCTGGGGAACAGTCGTTGAGCGCTACAACGATTGTCCTCTCTATCGTGGCATGCATGGAAGAACTGGATCAATTGGAAAAGAAAATCGAGACCACCAGGTACATCTCCATTTATCAGTCCCCTATTGTGTGTCCGGTAGTTATGCAGGTGCCTTTTATCGCCGTTAAAGGCAATGACAAAGACACTTGCCCCTTATACCCCATTGGGGTATAAGGGCTTTTATGAAACATGCAAATCACTCTAAACAGCTAACACGTATTAAGAAAATTGCAGGCCAAGTGGCCGGTATCCAAAAGATGGTTCAAGAAGAGCGCTACTGCGTAGATATCTTGACTCAAATTAAGGCCGCAAAAAGCGCCCTACAATCACTAGAGTCAGTCATTCTTGAAGAGCACCTTCACCACTGCCTCTCTCATGCAGCCGCTTCTAAAGATAAGTCAGTCATGGATGAGAAAATCGCAGAAATTACTGAGCTTTTAAAGAAATCCATTCGTTAGATTGTCTAATACGACGACACCCCCCTGTAATTAGTGGAAGTTATCCGCTAGCTCCTAAATAATTCGCTATTATGGTGTCTATGAAAAACCTAATCATCTTCACGACCCTAATATTTCTCATTAGCGCTATAAGTGAGGCCAAGGACTATGTCTTAGTTGGTATTTCCGGCTTCGGTACACGAAAAGCGGAAAACGCCTGGCAGCCTTCTGGGGCCCACGAAAATCTACCTTATAAAGGACGCATCCTTGCTCGTCATGAGCTTGTTCACTATGCCAAGAATTCAGAGTTGAGAGAGGTTCTTGAAACCTTTGAATGCCATAAAGGTAAACAGGAAAAAGAAGGGCTCGGTCTTATTATCATGGTCAACAGCTGGGGCTCAGGTAAGGCGCTTAATTTAGCAAAAATGTATCAGAAAGAATGTGGCCAAAAAATTGATGCCTTATATATGATTGATGGAGTTGCCAAACCTATCGGCTCCTTTAGAAGAGAAATTCCGGCCAAGGCCTGTCGCAACTACTATCAAACGAAAGGCATGGTAAGAGGCACGGCGCAAAGAAATTGCGAGAACTTCGACCTAACTAAAAGGTGTGAAATTTCTGGTTATAATAAAGGTGTTGATTGTCATATTTATGTAGAGTGGAAAGCTACTGAAATGGCTGCAGATCACATGATGTCTACTTTTTTGAATTAAAGAATTTTCTCTAATGATATCGGTGGGAAGTGAATCACAAAACAGGTGTTCTCTTTAGAGTGATCAACAATAATAGAAGCGCCATGTTCTGTAATGATATCACTGACAACACCAAGACCAATACCAGTCCCTTTGCCCTTCTCTTTTGTCGTGTAAAATGAATTGAAAATATTTTCCGCAATTTCTTTTGCGATACCATGGCCACTATCTGTAATAGTCACATAAGTTCCGTTTGCCCGACTTGTATAGTGGTTAATTTCCACCCAGCGATCCTCAAGATCTTCGACGGCGTCAACGGCATTATTAAAAAGGTTAACAAATACTTGTTCCATCTCTGAAGCTTCACAGCTCACCATCAAGGGCTCTTCATTAACAAGGCGAAATTCTACTTGGCTTCGCCTAAATTTATAACGAGTATACTCTTCTGATGTCTTAATAATATCCATTAAGTTATTTACTTTTACTTCTCTATTTACCGTTTCATTTCGTGAATATTTTCGAAGGTTTTGCACCATTTTGAGAAGTCTTTCAAGAGGAGCTTCGGCCTTATCAATAATTTTCAAAACATCTTCAAGGTTGTCACGCCTTTTGGCCGAACTAATAACGCCACTAATAACAGTTAAGGGGTTACTTATTTCGTGAATCATTGAAGAGGCCATCTCACCAAGTGTTGAGAGCTTAGCACTATGAAGAAACATTTTTCTTTCTTGCTCACTTTTTATTTCTGACTCTTTCATTTGATTTACATCTTGAAAGGTTCCTCTTAATTTGCAAACCTTACCATCAGAACCATAAATGGCCTCACCGGCAGCTCGTACCCAAAGTTTGCGACCCTTAGCTGTTACAATTTGGAAATGGTCATCCCAGGGTTTACCTTCTTTAATGCAATCATTTAAGTATTTAGTAATCCTTGGGCGATCTTCCTCTACATAGAAACTGATGCCTAATTCTTTTGAAACTTGAATACCCAAAGGGACTTCATGAATCGCATAAGTTTGATTGGTCCAAATCGTCTTTTCCGTTTCAAAATCTACCTCCCAACCGCCAACCTTTGCAATTTCTTGTACTGCTTGATTAACGGCGATGAGATTTTCATTTTCTTTTTCAAGTAATTTTTGTTTTGTAATATCATAACGGATAGCAAAGTAACCAACGACATCGCCATCATCATTAAGCTCAGCAGAAATGGTAGTATTCACCCAGTAAATGTCTCCAGACTTACTGCGATTACAAATCTCACCGTTCCAAACATTACCACTTTTAATTTCGGTCCATAGTTCTTTAAAAAAACTTTTAGGATGATGTTGAGAGTTTATTACTCTATGATTTTGTCCCAATAACTCTTCTTTAGAGTACCCTGAAATTTTACAGAAGTTGTCGTTCACATACGTTATGATCCCCTTACTGTCAGTAAAGGCAACAATGGCATGGCGATCAATAGATTTTAAGAAACTATTTATTCTCATACTGGTAATTTAATTCGGTGGAGCAGTAGATTTAATTTAGCCATAAGAAGTTAAGAATCCTTTATTACTTAGATTTCAAAAGCTTACTCCATTAACTACTCAATAAACATTAACTAAATCAACTAACTCACTGAATTCACTAGTAAAATTCTTTAAATTTCCTGCCGCTTTTTTCCGATAAATTAATGATGAAGTCGTTTAGTTTTTTTCTTTTTACTATTCTTTTTTTTCAGCAACTTAGTGGTGCTGAAGTTCGTAATGAGCTACTCATTTTTGATAACAAAACTGAAGCCGTAAACTATAGCTTTAAGAGCTATTGGAATTACCTACCAGTAGAAACGAATCAAGAAAGCTACGAATCAGCAGATGCCATCGTGAATCGCCTTTGGCCATACTTTTGCCAACAATATCCTGACTGTGAAAATTTTCCTAAACCTGAAATCCTACTTAGTTTTTCAGCTAACTCTGGCTCATTTGCAATGGACTACGATGGAAAGCTTCGCCAAAGTAACGCCATCATTCTTTCCTATGAACTCCTCGACACTCCAAAAGACATGGAATTTGTCCTAGCTCATGAAATGATCCACTACTTTGAGAGGCATGCAGAATCGACTGATATAAAAGACGATATTTCCGCCATCAAACGCCAGAGCTATAATCATTGTCTAGATTTCCCTTGGCCTTTAGAAGAAGTTAAAGAAGACCTCCTTAACCTCATCGACGTTATTAATGAACTCGGTGAAAAGCCTCATTTGATTTCAGAACAAGCGGGCCTCCCTATAGATGGAGATATGGGGGAAGTCCTTATGGAAATGATTCAAAGAATTTCTAACGAACCAAACTGTAAAGATCTCACCAAGGACCTTAATTTTTTAAAGCTTAGAGTTCATAATGGTAACTATCTTTATAATAATGACCAAAAAATTCAAAACTTTCTCAAACTCTCTAATGACTGCTTTGAAAAATATGACGGCAACCTTTTGAAGGACGCTGTTTATCACCTAAACTTTCAAAATCGTGGTGCCAACCCTTCGCGTTGGAAAGAGTTTGATGAACTCGTCTACAAAGATGGCAATGAGCTTGAAAGAATTATTGAAATAAGAAATAGTCGCTATGATGATTATACGCGACTAAGCCGCAAATTAAGTGGTCCACAGCTTCGCTACCAAACGAAAGAAGATATTGCTGACATCAGGGCACTCAATATATTACTAGAAAGTGGAAGAAGAAATTTAACTGAGTATATTGATTACCTTCTCGTAGGTTTAAGTCCATCTGATCAAATTCGATGCGTAAATGATATTAAAATAGGAAAGGAGCCAAACTATGGCGCTCTTAATAGGGGACACCATAGTGAGTGCTGGCGAATTTGGCGCGCCAAAAAAGTTGAAGAGAGATTCTTGAGCAACATTGTCCGAGGTAAACAGTCGGGAAGCATATGGCCGTAAAGGTTGCCTGTTTTATCTTTGGTTTCCCTATATGTTTTTTTCTTTATAATGGTGTAAACTCGCTTCATAATAGAATTAGTTAGTTAGAAAATAATTCATACTGAATTTCAATAATTTAAAGCATTAAAGGAGAAGCCAATGCGCTCACTTAAACCAATCGCCCTAGTCTTAACTCTAATCCTCTTACTTGGTCTAACAAGCTGTGGTTCTAGCAAGAAAAAGAACAACGGTGCACCAGGTATGGGTAATGCCACAACCCAAGATCAAGATATGGGTGCTGATGGCATGAATCTAGAGATCAATGGAGACTCTGATGCTGGAAAAGCTGGACCTCTTCAAACTGTATACTTTGATTTTAATAGTGCCTCTCTTAACTCTGGTACAAGAGCTTCACTTCAAAACAATGCAGAGTTTCTAAAGAAGAATGAAACAGTAGAAGTTCAAATTGAAGGTCACTGTGATGAAAGAGGTGGTGTTCAATACAACCTTGCCCTTGGTGAGAAAAGAGCAATGGCCGTTAAGCAGTACCTTGTTTCTATGGGCGTAAATAGCTCAAGAGTTAGCACTATTTCTTTTGGAAAAGAGAGACCAGTCTCTTTCGGTCATGAAGAAGCTTCATGGTCAAAAAACAGAAGAGCTAACTTCGTAGTAACAGCTAAGTAAGTTCATTTAACTAAATGGCAGTTACTTTAAGAAAATTTTTGGTACTGGCGTTAGTTATCTTTCTATCAGCGTGTGGTTTAACCACCACACGCCCTAAATTAGAAATGAGAATGGCCCAAAGTGCATTTGTTGCGGCAAAGGCATCTGAAGCTCAAACTCTGGCGCCTGGTCTCTACAGAAAAGCCGAATTTTATTACCTCAAAGCTAAATCATCCTATAAAAGAAAGTATTTCAATAAGGCCAAGCAGTACGCTATTCTTTCCAAAAAATTTGCTGAAAAAGCAGAGTACGTTTCTATCCGTAAAAAAGCTCTAGATAATCTATAAGAGGTTTTCATGAAAAATCATGCCCCCATCTTCATTGCCCTTGTGACAGTTCTCACTCTAACGAATAGTTGTAAAACTCGAGAAGACATTGCGAGAGAAGAACTTGTTAATGATATGAATATGCAAATGGTCGACTCTCAAAAACTTAATGCCGACTATTCTATGCGATTGCAAAATCTTGAAGATCGTCTCAGCAATGTCACAGGAAAGGTAGAAGAGGGTCAACATGAAACCAAGAAGAACCTTGATAATCGCATCAAGTCCTTAGAAGAGAAAATTAATCTCGTTGAAAACACTCAGACCTCGCAAACAGAGACATTGGCAAAACTTGAAGCACAGGTAAAGGAACAAAACTCCTACATCAAGGATGTTCTCAGCAACTTAAAGACCATTACTAAAAAGGGCGGTAAATCATCTTCTGGATCAACTTCCCCCTACAATAAGGCAATGGCCGATTATAAAAAAGGTCGCTACAAAAGCGCCAAACCGCAGTTTTTGACCTTACTCAATGGAAAGACATTATCTAGCGGCCAAAAAAAGCGCGTTCTCCACAATCTTGGAATGATCGCTTATATTGCAAAAGACGACAGCAATGCCCTTAACTATTTCACTCGTCTTTTCACAGAATTCCCAAAAACTGGTTATAATAAAAACGGCTTACTCATGATGGCAAAAACCTTTATTCGTCTAAAGAAAAATGAGGAAGCTAAGCAAGTATTAACGGAACTCGTAAATCGTTTTCCGAAAGCAAAGCAGGTTGAGCAGGCCAAGAAGATGCTAAGCTCTCTGTAATTTGGAGAAGGCATGCAATTATTTATAAAACGATTCCTATTCGTTACCTTTTTATTGTCTGTAAGTAGTTGTTCCTACTTCATTGATAATTTCCTCGATAAATCCTACGATGTTGTAGACCTTAAGGGAAAAGACCTTGGTCTCGTGTTCTCTCACAATGTTAATGGAGAAACTCATCCCTGTGGCTGTCGCCATTTTCCCCTTGGGGGCTTGCCTCAAATTGCAGGAGCTATCAGTAAACTTGAAAAGACTGAAACTGTTGTTTATGTAGATAGTGGTGACACACTTTTTGCTGCGGCCAATATTCCAAAAACTCTTGAAAAAAGTCAGACATATAATGCTGAACAACTTGCTCAAGGCCTGGCCAAGGTTGGATTAAAGTACTGGGTACCTGGTGATCAAGATTTTGCCAAAGGCACAAAATTCATCAAAAAAATTGTAGAAAATACGGGTGTTCATCTCATTTTATCGAATCTTGCAAAAAGTGATGAACTTCCCCACAAGGAACTGGTCCTTTTTGAAGAAGGTCCCCATAAGATTTTCGTCCTTGGTTTTATCAACCCACAAGTACTTCCTAGTCGCTATAAAATGCTTTTTAACGATCTTGAAACATCGTTCAAGCAATCATTAGTTAAGCTAAAAGAAAAAGGTTACGACGAAAAGTCCCCTTTCCATCGTTTGGTTGTTGTTAGTCACAGTGGAATTGGACCAGATACTAACCTTGCTAAAAGTTACCCTATGATTGATTGGATTGTTGGCGCTCACACAATGAACTTCTTGCGCTTTCCTCAAGAAGAAGGAAAAACGAAACTTGTGCAGGTTCTTTCCCGTAATCATTACTTGGGGCACATTACATTTTCTCTTAAAAAAGATAAGAAGAATGATAAGTATGAAATTATCGAAATCCGTGACGAATTAAAAGACGAGCTAAAACCAAACCCCTACCTTGCTTTCATTGATAAACATAAAGAGGAGCTTGCAAAAGTTCAAAAGAAAGAACAATCAGAAATGCTTGAAAGTAATCTAGGCCTCATTCGCTATTCAACAAACAGTTCCTGTATTGAGTGCCATGATAGTCAAAACAAGTTTTGGCAGGGCACGGCCCACGCACTCGCTTTCCAGACTCTTATCACTGCAAAAGAAGAAAATAATCTCAGCTGTGTAAAATGTCATAGTTTAGGCCTTGGGGAGAAGAAAGGCTTTGGCCGAGTTCAAGATATTCTAGAGTTTGATCAAACACTTCATGGAAAGTTGCTCGATAAAGAAAGAACAGTGATGACAGAAAAGTATTGGAAAGAGCTTCAAGAATCTTTTGGTCCCGTAAAAAGTGTTCGCCAATTAAAACCAGCGAGTAGAAGAAAGCTCGCATCAAAATGGGCTGCACATGATCAAAAAAATCATGTGAACCGAAACTTTGCTAATGTTCAGTGTCTGAACTGTCACATTCAACATGACAATCATCCCTTTGAGAACTTTGACCCTCCGATGATGAACGATCAGGTTGTGGCAAAGATGAAAGATAAGTGCCTAACCTGCCATGACCCTGACCAATCGCCAGAGTGGTATCAAAAGCAAGAAAATGGTTTACCAGGTGCTATAGATCAAGAAGTGGTTAGTGAAAACTTTAAGAAGATGAGTTGCCCGAAAGTTTCGAAATAAACTTTAAAAAGCGCTCTTCAATTGCTCTCTTACCATTTCCAAGCGTATTGATATGCTTTCCCTCAGCTTGCGGCCAAAACTCTTTTGTTGGAGTTTCTAACTTTTTAAAAACCTCCTCACCAAATGAAAAAGGCACCACGGGATCTAACTTGCCGTGAATGACGAGGGTTGGGACTTTAATTTTTTGCACATAACTCTCCGCTGAGTATTCATCAGATACAGCAAGTGATGTTAAAAAACTTAAAGGATAGAGAAACCAAGCACTCTGGAGACGGTTCTTAGCAATATCGCGATAACTTAAAAAAGTTGAGTCTAGTACAAGTAAAGAAACTCTCTCTTGAGCCTCAAACTCTCCCAGTGCTCGCGTTAAAATATTCCCCCCCAAACTCTGCCCTACCAACACAAGGTTTTTATAAGACTTTTTCTCATAGAGTTTCATCATGAAAGCGAGAGCTGCCTGAGCATCCTCATAAATACCTAACGAGTTTGCCTCCCCTTGGCTTAGTCCATACCCACGATAATCCCAAACCCATACATCATAACCAAAACGGGTTAACCAGCTGACGGACAAATAGTGACTTGATAAATTTTGAGCATTACCATGGAAGAGAACAACAAGGCCTTCCTCTCCCTTTTTAACATCTGATTCAAAGAACCAACTATGAAGGCGAGTCTTATCTTTGGAGTCAAAGATGATATTTTTATATTTTAAGTTTAACTTCTCTGGAGGAACATAGAGATAATGATCAGGCTGAAAAAATACATGAGTGCATGAAGTTAAAGTCGTCAGGATAATAAGCGCCAAGATTTTCAATGGTAATTTCTCCGATTATAAATTTAGGACTGTCCTTCAAGTCAAAAGAAAGCCCTTTAATAAACATAATGGGATTGTGGCCTAAAGTCATAAAATCGCTACTAGAAGTAACTCTATGGTGTTCGGAATGTTTTCTTTTACTACTTCCTTTATGCTAGGATTTGGTTTGCTAACCATTAATTTAGACAACTTAAGGTCAGTGTTACTATATGCAGCATAGCGAAGAAAAAATCATCTTAGGCATTGAAACCAGTTGTGATGACACCTCAATTTGCCTTCTTAAAGGAAAACCTGGTCCTAGGGCCCCTGAAGAGTCTGCACCTGAGGTATTGGCGCTTAGTTATTTTTCTCAAGAAGACATCCTTAAAAAGTGGGGAGGCGTCGTCCCTGAGATTGCTGCAAGGAATCACCTACTGAAATTGGCCCCCTTAATCGAAGCCGTCTTTACTGAGTCAAAGATCCCTTACGATGCAGTGGATGCTGTCGGTGTGACTACTCACCCAGGTCTTCTTGGCCCTCTGCTTACAGGACTTAATGGCGCTAAAACTTTTTGCCTACGACACGAAATCCCCCTTATTCCCGTCAATCATCTCTATGCTCATATTGAGGCCATTCATTTGGCAGAAGAAATCCCCTATCCCTATGTTGGTCTGGTTGTCTCAGGCGGACATACGCTTTTCCTATTGGTTACTTCCCCAACAGAAATGGAAATCCTCGGCACAACAATTGACGATGCAGCTGGTGAAGCCTTTGATAAAGGTGGCAAACTTTTAGGTCTTGGCTACCCTGCCGGTAAACAGATTGATGAGCTGGCAAAAAAAGGTGATGAGAGTAAGTACCTCTTTCCAGTTGGATTAAAAAAGTCCGCGAATGCTGATCTATCTTACTCCGGCGTAAAAACAGCACTTAAGCAATTCATTGATAAACATCCTGGCATTGAAAATGATCCCAATGAGTTGGCCGACATCTGTGCCGGCTATCAACGTTGTATCATTGAGGCCCTCAAGCTTAAGGCACGTTACGCCTTGAGAAGGGCACGTGATATTACCGGAAAAGAACTTCCCTTTGTTATTGGGGGTGGAGTTGCTTGTAATAGTGCCTTAAGAAGAACGATGGAAAATTCTTATAATAACGTTCACATTGTTCCACCACGCTTTTGTATGGATAACGGTGCCATGATTGCTCACTATGCCCTAAGATCCTATTCTGAAAATTTAATCCCCTTTCCTCAGTGTCTAGAAGTAGATGCAAAGGGCAGGTTCGTCGATAAAAATGCCCTACAAGATAAAGCAACTAACAGAAAAAATAAAAGATGAACAAACTTCCTGCAGCCAATAAGGCCCTAGGCCAACATTTCCTTATCGATAAAGAAATTATTGAGAAAATAACTGAAGACTTTGCAGAGAATTCTCAAGCAATCCTAGAAGTAGGACCTGGTCCAGGTATATTAACAGATGGACTAAGCAAACATCAGCTTCCCTTTCATGTTATTGATAAAGATGAACGTTTCCCTACCTACCTAAAGGAATTTCTCACTGAGGAATGTATTCATATTCAAGATGCTCTTGAATGGGATCTTGAAGCCGGCTTTAGTGAATGGGGTTGGGAAGGTAAAGCGATATGGCTGGTTTCAAACCTTCCCTATAATGTTTCGACCCCACTATTGATTAAATTTCTGAAGGCGCCTTCTCTTAAATATATGACCTTAATGTTTCAAAGAGAAGTCGCAGATAAAGCGTTCCCAATTGATACGAGAAAGGGAAAGGCCATGAACTCGTTAATGGCCCTATGCCAGACTTACTTTGAAGTTCAACTTCTTTGTAAAGTTCCTCCGAGTGCTTTTACTCCCCCACCAAAAGTAGATAGCGCGGTCTTGTCATTCAAACGCCGTGAAGACCCCATCGTTCCACTTGAGCAATTTAGAAGCTTTGAAAAATTCTTAAGACACCTCTTTCAATTTAAAAGAAAGCAAATGGGCAAAATTTTAAAGAGTAATTACTCTCTTGAAATTCTTGAACCTGTTTTCGAAAAACTTGACCTGACCTTAAACTTGAGAGCAGAGGCCATTGAGCTTCATCAAATACAAAATCTGTATCTCTCTTTGTATACTTCTTTGAAGGAGACATCATCATGAATCACATGAATAGTAGGATGAGACTTCTCTCTGTACTCACCTTTGTGATGCTCATATCTCTTTTCACCACAACGGCACAGGCATCTTTTCCTGAGTTTTTTGGAACAGGTCCAACAACCTCTCCTTTAGGTAATCAGGCCAACAGTGATCACAATGATCCAGGTAACCTTTACTACATTCCAGCATTGGCCGCTTGGAGTGAAAAAGTTGTTATCGGTGCGACGATGTCGGCAACCTCTCATAATTTTGAGGACATAAAAGGAATCGTCACTGAGAACGCAACAACGGGTCAGAGTGGTCAAACAACGGTTACTGGTGATGCCAACACAACTTATGAAGACTCCTTTAATACAAGTGTGAATCTACTCTTTCCTTTGCGCAACAAAGAAGCTGGTGCCATCGGCCTTAGTTTTTTTGCTCCAGTTGGACGTTTAACAGAAACAAACTCCGGTAGTCCCAAACTACCAGAATACTCTCTCTATCGTGCCCGTTACCGTAGGACTCAGCTGCATTTTAACTACGCTCTCCCCCTTGGAGAAAACTGGGCCATAAGTGCAGGTGCTCATCTCGGTTTTCAGGTTTCAGCGCGTGTTAACACACAAGTGAGCTTATCGACTAATTACGGCTCCAGTGCCAGTGCTAAAACAAAGATTGACCCTAGTCTTGGGGCCATCCTTTCTTTGGCCTACAGAGGAGAAGGTTCATTAAGCTACTTCACTTTCCAGCAAGAAATGAAATCAAATCTTGAGGCCATTGCTACTGGTGACATCTCGGACCCTCCACTGACTCTTATCAATCTAAGTCTTGAGAGTATGATTTACTATGATCCCCATATTCTACGTTTTGGTCATATGGAAGACTTTGGTCTTTTTGAGCTCTACGGAAGTGTTGAGTTACAGATGTGGGAGAATTATAAAGCTCCCCTTATTGAAGTGAATAATCTTGGTGGAACTGTTAAGGCGAGTGACCGCTTTGAAGCACTCAATCTTCGAAATATCTTTGTTCCAAAGCTTGGACTTCTTTACCGTATTTCTGATCCAATTGGATTACGTCTAGGTCTTAGTTACCGTCAATCTCCTTTTGATTCTGAATTTTCAGGTGCCGGCAATACTATTGATGCTGACGTTCTTATGCTCTCTAGTGGATTAACCTATGACTTTAAGTTGTTTAGTAAGGACATACAATTAGGGGCTTCGGTTCAATATCACCGCTTAAGTGAGAAAACTGTCACCAAAACCACTGGCCAAGAAAATGGCGCTACAGGTGTAAAAATCGGCTCTCCAGGCTTCAAAGTCGGCGGAAGCGTGCTTATGGCCATGGGTGGTCTAAAAGTAGCCTTCTAGGTCTTGAGCCTTGCACAATTACAAGGTATAAAAACCTATGGGTATTAAAATCATCGCAAAAAATAAAAGGGCAACCTACGACTACGCTTTCGAAGAAACTTTCGAAGCAGGACTCGTATTGCAAGGGACTGAAGTCAAGACCCTGAGAAATGGTAGAGTTACCATGGCCGAAGCTTATATTACCGTTGATGAAAAAAAAGAAGCATGGATTTATAATATGAATATTCCTCATTATGAATGGGGAAATATCAACAATCACGACGAAACACGAAAGAGAAAATTACTTTTAAATCATGACGAAATTAATCGTATCTACCACGAAATGAAAGCATCACGCCTGACCGTCATTCCCGTAAAAATTTATTTTAAGAATAATCACATTAAGCTTGAAATCGCCTTGGCGCGCGGAAAGAAACAACACGATAAGAGACAAGACCAAGCAAAGAAAGACGTCGAGAGAAAACTACAAAGGCGTGATTACGATTAGCTGGACACCCAATAGTAAACCACAAGGCCATAACCACTTAAGAAAGTAAAACCACCAAATTTACCGAAGTTCTTTTTCACGACAACTGATCCAAGCAAAAATAGTGAAGCAAATCCAAGTGCAATCATTTCGACATTAAAACTTTGATCAATCGAAATATCATAAAAACCTATGGAGCCCATAACAAAGGCAACATTAAAGATATTCGAACCAATGATATTGCCTGTTATAAGGTCAGTATTCTTTTTCTTCCAGCATGCAATCAGCGCCGTCACGAGCTCAGGAAAAGATGTTCCAAAGGCAACAAAGACGGCAGAGATAACATAAGAAGGAACGCCCGCTAATTTACCTAAGCTTGAGCCGGAAGATACGAGGTAATCTCCTCCGATATAAAGCAAAACAAACCCTGCAATCAGTTTTCCAAAGAGAAGGAGTTCTAGCTTCTCAACTTCCTCTTCATCCTCTTCATCTACAACACGTAGGCGCCGCTCTTTCTTCATTTGATTTAAGGTATCCCAAAGAAAGAAGATGAAGAATGAGAGCAGCATTGTAGTTGTCAAAGTTGTTATGCCTAACTTAAGGACAATCGCCGCCAAAAGAATAGTTAACGCCAAATGAATAAGCAGCTGTCTCTTAATTTCATTTTGTAAGATATATAAGGGAGCAATCACGCCACTCAAGCCCATAATTAAAAAGAGGTTCGCAATATTGGAACCAATAATATTACCCAGTGCAATTCCAGGCTCTCCATTTTGGCAGGCAATTTGAGAGACAAAAAACTCAGGAAGAGATGTTCCAAAACCTATTAAGACCAGACCAATTACCAGAGGCGAAAGTCCAAAAAAGCGACCAATTTTCTCTGCCCCATCAAGTGCGAACTCCGCACCAAAGTACAAGGCAGCAATAGAGAGGATAAGAATTACAACTTGCACGAGCATGGGCAGTACCTGATACTAATTAAGAGTAAGATTTTTTATAAGAATACCTGAGCTTAAAGGCAAAATCATGGATAAAATCTATGCCCAATTTAACCTAGAGTCTTTTAAAAAAGCAGCAATCGGAGCACTCCTCTTTGGAGATATCGCGATCTTTGCTTACATTTACGTTAAATTTTCCAATAAAGAAAACTTTGAGAATATTATGTCCGTTGTGCTTAAGTCTATGCCCGAGACAGGCGGTCAACTACCTTCTGACTTTAGTGCTCAACTCTACACTCTTATGATGAATTTTTTAATAACCTTGATTATTTTGGTTATGATTTATCACGTCTTTGTTTATTATCTTTGGTCTAAGAAGAATAAAGGTCTCTCACGTGGCTATGTTACTGTCTACGCTTGGACGGCCGGTCCTCTCTGTGCACTTTCGGGACTCATTGAACTCCCAAAAAGCCCTCTTAATGGACTGCTATTTCTTGCGATTGGTGCGGCCTACCTATTTGTAGCAATAGGACTTAGTCAGTTTCAGGAGTCTCGCCCAAGTCGGAAAAAAGTGGGGCTATAAAGTTTACTTCTTGAGGCCGAGTCCAATCCGGAAGCTTAGCGTTAAGTCCTAGAAGTTTATTTTGCCCCGCAATAGCAAGTAAGAATGAATCAAAGGCGCGAGGGTTACGAACAAGAAGTTCAAAATCGTGGTCATAGACAAAAATATTTAGGCCTTTTTCGATTTTACGAATAATATCAATTCGAGCATCTAGGCTCAGTTCAATATCCCCCAAAGTATGAAGATCATTTTTTACAATAATCCCAGCTCTTAAAAGACCTATCAAAACAGTTGGACCATTCGCCTCAAATAAACTCAAATATTCAGGGAAGTGGCGCCTTAAGTAGCTAAAGCGTGACTGGACCATAAGAGAAGT
>JAFMBV010000200.1 GCA_017858255.1 Bacteriovoracaceae bacterium | reverse complement strand
AGAAAGAAAATGGCCATGCGCCAATATAGAAAAATGATGGAAGCGAAAAAATCTAGTCAGGTAAGAATCGACAATGATTTTTCAAAATATATAGAATGGGCGATTCTTGCGACAATCGGCTTGGCAGTCTTAAGCGTCAGCTATCCACAAGTTGGAATATTGGCGATCATTTTTGCCATACTTATAGTTGCTGCCATTATGGACACCAAAATTAAGGACATAGGCCAAAAGACTCAAAAAGAAGCAGAAGAACGAATGGAGCGTTTAGTTCGTCTTGTTAATAATGAGAAAAAAGTATCGGCAATTGAAGTGAAATCAAAAGAAAAGGTCCTCACAAAAACTGCGAAGAAATTATCTTTCGATGACCTTTCAGGAACGATTACGGAATTTCCTTATAAGAAAGTGCAGTAAAGTAATAAAGATTAAAAGATCTATATCTTAATGCTCAGTTAACGCTGGGCATTTTTCTTATAAAGGCCAACAACGCCATCCCCCCTCTTTCCAAAATGAATAGCAAAGGTCAAACTTAGTCAAAATGACTCCGGAGACCCTTATGTTCAAATTACTTTTTTTAATAACAACGATTCTAATTAACGTAACCCTTTTGGCCCAAGACCGTTCTTCAACGATCCGTGAAATCCGCGATCTTAGCTACCAAATTGAACAAGCGACCTACTCTACTCGCGGAAATGCACAATCCCTTAACGAAACAGCTGTCCTCATGAGAAGAGCTCTTAGTAATCTTACAAGCCGCCCCGGCAATGGACAGGTTTTTACCTTATGTCGCGATTATGCTTTCCCTATCTTAAACCGCACTCTGCCTTCTGGAGACGCAATGGATGAGGCGATTCGCTTATGTCGTACTGTCGTGGCATTTGATGAGATGAAATTTCTATACACAAAATACAGCAGAACTCTTCCCTCTCGTGAGGCAATGGAGAAGGCTGCGAACTTCTCTGACATTAACCTTTTAGGAAAACTGGATATTCTTAGTTTTGCCTTTGAAAAATATAATCGTGTTCTTCCCTCCTCTGTCTCATGTGACAGGGCCGCAAAAGGTGTCTCAATAATCCAAAGAACGAGGGGAACTTTAAGCTGCTTTAACAACACCTTTCCTGTCTATAACAGAACTTCATCCTCAGTAGATGCCATGGATCGAACAATTCAAGCTTGTCAGTAATAGGCTAAATAATTTTGGAAGAAAAAGAGATTATGAATTATCACGCCCACGTCTATTACGAACCTTCAGAAATACCTGAAGTTAATAAGCTGTTAGAAAAAGTCTCAAAAGCCTATACCTTTAAAATTGGACGGGTTTGGGATAGGCCAGTCGGCCCACACCCTGTGGGTTCTTGCCAAATAACTGTTCCGACAGAAGAAATATGGAATTTTATTCCTTGGTTGATGAAAGAGAGAGAAAGCTTTGATTTCTTTATCCACGCCAATACTGGAGATGATCTCCTTGATCATACCCAGTATGTCTTATGGCTTGGAAAAAGCTATGAGTTAAACCTAGAGCTTTTTCAAGACTCCTAGGTCAACATACTTCGACACTCATTAATCCACTTCTCTTTTAGCTCATCCTCAATAAAAGAAGCTTCAAAAGAATTTATCGCGACCTTAACAATATCCTCGCCACTTAAAGAGAGTGCCTCTGCAGTTTCAGTGTAATTTTGATTCATATATCCCCCAAAGTAGGCAGGGTCATCGGAGTTGATGGTGACACAAACTCCTTGGTCGAGCATTTCTTTAAAGTTATGATCTTTTAAATCTTTTACGACACACAACTTTAAATTTGAAAGGGGACAAACTGTTAATGGGATACGTTCCTTAATGATCAACTCCATTAAGGCCTTATCTTCTAATGAACGCACACCATGATCAATGCGTTTTACCCCTAATAGGTTTAAGGCCTCCCAGATATATTCTGGAGGACCTTCTTCTCCGGCATGGGCAACAGTTATGTAGCCATACTCTTTGGCCTTTTCGAAAACTTGTTGAAACTTAGAAGGAGGGTGACCAACTTCGGATGAATCAAGGCCAACCCCAATAATGCCATCTTTAAAAGGTAAAGATGCTTCTAATGTTTTAAAGGCTTCCTCTTGCGACAAATGCCTTAAGAAGCACATAATGATTTGAGAAGTAATACCAAGTTTCTTTTCACCATCATCGAGAGCTTTTTTTATGCCATTGAATACTGTTTCAAAAGCAACTCCTCTATCTGTATGAGTTTGAGGATCAAAAAATATTTCCGTATGAACCACTCTGTCCTCATGACATTTTAAGAGATAAGCATAGGTCAAATCATAGAAATCTTTCTCGTGTATTAGAACTGAGGCTCCCGCATAATATATATCGAGAAAGGATTGTAGATTATGAAAGTTATAGGCCTTTCTTATCTCCTCAACACTTTTATAAGGAATCTCAACGTTATTTCTATTCGCAATTTCAAACATTAATTCAGGTTCAAAAGAGCCCTCAATATGTAAGTGAAGTTCTGCTTTTGGCAATTTTTCAATTAACTCTGTCGTATTCATATACATCCATTTTTATAGGTTAAAAGGTTTTAAAGTTAGAATTGTGTGTGGAGCTTTGACTACGGCATCCATATCTAGCCATTGATCTCGGTACTGACCATTAATAAAAAGCTCTACCTGGTCTTTATAAAAAGGACTATTAAAGTGGCCAACATTACCGGTAGGTAACACTCCTAGTGAGTGTGCGGGGTCTTTAAAGTCGATTAACCTTCTGACACTCGCACCAAGTTTTACATTAAAGAGTCTTCATAACGGGCCGTAC
>JAFMBV010000014.1 GCA_017858255.1 Bacteriovoracaceae bacterium | reverse complement strand
GTCGCTTTTTGTAGTCGCTTCTCCACAAAAGGGTCGTGAGTTCTATTGATACTTCTTACTCTTGTACCGGTACCTTGAATTATTCCTGCACGATTAACGGGACTATTGGTAATCTGCTCTACCCGCTGACGTGAGTAGCCTTTCGTGTTGACGTTGGATATATTGTGCCCCGTCGTCTCTAGAGATTTCTTAGCAGCAATTAAACCTGAATTTCCAATGCCTAAAATATCAACCAATTTATTCCTACCTTAGGGGCTTAACGGAGAAACCCTTCTGGTTATAGGTGGCGTAGGATTTAACTCCCATGGCCTCCTCCCGAATTTCTCTTAAGCTGTTAATGGCTTTATTCAAAAAGACCTGGTTCTTTTTATTTTGATCTTGTATTTTTTCAATAACATCTATTAAAAGCATATTAAATCGATAGAGATGCTTACTATTGTTTTCATTTTCAAAAATCTGCATGACTTCAATGAGTTCACTAACAGAATCAACTTCTTTTTGATTGTTATCGCTAAGAAAGACGTTGAGTGAAGTGATAACTCTTTCGCGAGCTGCTTCGAGAAAGTTAATCCTTTTAATGATTTCTTGTTTTTGTGATAACACCTCTTCGAGTGCCTCAATGTCACTAGATAGAAGTAGTGCGTACTCTTCAAAAGTTTTGTCGAGTAGCTCAGTATGCGTTTCACAAAATCGACGCCATATATCAGTTACCTGAAAATAAAGGACATGGAGCTCATTCTTATCTTGTGTCATTACTTACCTCTTAAAAAAAATCAAAACTCTGAAGATAAAATCTTTTCTGCAAGAGCGTCGAAATCAACTTTATATGATCCAGCTTGTACTTGAGCCTTTAGGCGAGCAACTTTGTCGCTGTTATCTGTAGGCTGAGATTGGTCGACGGCTTTTTTAATTTTCGCAAAGTCTTTAACAGCAAGGGGAATGTCGACCTTAGCATGGCGAGCAGTCGTTGATTCGAGCTCTTTCATTCTAGCAGGAGCATTCCTTTGAATATGACTAGGATTTAGAGCTCGAGACTTTACGCTTGATTGAGGTTCTTTGCTTCTAGGAAAGAAACTTGAACGGTTTGAATTTGGATCAATTTTACTCATGATTAGCCTCCCGGCCAATGGTGATGGAAGCCTTCTCTTTCATAGTAGGCTTCAACTCTGATGGGGGACCCATCATTTCAATTTTATTTTTCTTGATTTGAGATTTCTCTTTGTGTTGATTATAAGCGGCTATTGCTTCTGGATTACGAAATTTTTCCGGATAGATTTCATCTAAAATTAGTTTTTGAATTCCAAGTCCACTATTAACTTGGGCCATGGTTTTTGCCTGTTCTTTTTGATTGAGATCTTCGTAGTAATTCATGGCAGAATCGTTATTCTCTTCGCGTCCAATGGAAGTATGCATTTGCTTCAGCATATACTCTGCAAATTGTTGTTCGATACTTTGAGCAACTTTTTTATAATCTTGAGGGACGTGTTCGAACGGATCAGAAGAGGCTTTCACTTTACTCTTCTGAGCCTTTTGACTGTGATTTTCAATATGGCTACGGTGAATTTCCAATGGCCTTCCTTTGCCTAACTTGAGAACTTTCAATCCTTGAGAGCCCCTGCCTATCGTTATTTTATCACTTTTTTGAGCAATTGTCCTGTGCCCACAAGGGGCGAAAAAATTTCATATCAAATTAGTTCAATTTCCCCAATTAAAGCACCATTTCTCTTAAGTGCCTGAAATATCGAAATAAGGTCTTCTGGTGTCGCCCCAAAGGCATTTAAACTTTTGACGAGGTCATTAAGCGTAGTCTTTTTGTCGAGTAAGTAGAATCTTTCGGGTTTACCGCTTCCTCCACCCTTGACTTCAATGGTGAGGTCACCATGGCTAACTGCTACTGGCTGAATAAGAACTTCACCTCCAGCGACGATGGTGCCTGTTCTTTCATTAATAACGATTTTCGCTTTTTGGTCACTATGGACTTTGAAGTTTTCAAGAATTGCCATTAACTGCACAACTTTTCTTTGATAGTGAACTGGAACGACCAGGTCGATAGTGGTGGCGTCCTTACTGATCGCATATTTACCACCGAGCTCCTGGTTTATCGTTTTTTCTACTCGGGCAGCTGTTGTAAAGTCTGGGTTGTTTAGACTGAGTCTTATCGATTTCTTTTCATTAAATGCGAAGTTAACCTCTTTTTCAATGGTGGCACCACTACTTATCAAACCTGTTGTAGGAAACGCTTTTCCTTTATTGAGACCACCGATTGAAATACTTCCATTTGCAACGGCGTACACTTTACCGTCGCCCCCCTTGAGAGGTGTTACTAGAAGTATTCCGCCAGCAAGAGAATTAGAGTCACCGATACTTGATACTGTAATATCAATCTTTTGTCCGATTCGACCAAAAGCGGGAAGTTTGGCGGTGACGATTACAGAAGCGACATTCTTAGAGGAAACCTCTTTTTGAGGATTAAGGCCAAGTTTTTGAAACATTCTTTTTAACGAGGAATCTACGATCTCTCCGCCGCCATCACCGGTACCATTAAGCCCGATAACAAGACCGTAGCCAATAACGGGGTTTTCTCTGACTCCCTTTATGTGGACAAGGTCCTTTAGGCGACTCATTTTCGCCAAAGAAGACAGGGAGGAAAATAGAATAATGAAGCAAATAATTTTTTTCATAATTTACCTTAAAACGACAACCTGACTCTCGAGGACTTTATTACTGTGAACGGTATCGTCGTCTAAAATATCACGACGAGAGATTAAGGCCTGAACCTCTACGACCCTCTTTCTATTTTTATATAAAACATTTTTACGACCTCTAATAAGAAGGTGGTCCTGATTAATTTCTTCTACAACAACACTTGAAATTCTGTCGTAGACTTTGTCAGAACCAGCGTCGACATCTGAGTCTTCTTCCGAAGCTTTGGCAGCTGAAGCAGGAGCTTTTTCTTTTTCTGGATCTTTTTTCTCAGCGTCTTTACCCTTCCTTTTTATAGGCGATGGATAAGCTCTTTTTAATTCTGCAGTAATCTCATTTTTAAGTTTTCCAGCTATTTTTAACAGAAGAATGTCTCCGTTGGACTTATCTTTATTTTCTGTGAATAAGAAATTATTCTTTCCTTCTGCACCAGACCACAAAGATCCATCACTAGCATTATCGGCAATATCACGTGCTTTAAACCGCTTCTTTGGTTGATTTTGTGGTTCGTACTGTCTCTTTATTGAAGGAATAATAGAGGGATTGTTTTGAGAGTTAACCATTGGTCTTCTTTGATCTCGCTGTCCTTTCCGATAAAGTGCAAATTTATCGCGCTCAATTGGGGGTGGAGCACCGTCTGCTCGATCAAACTCTCGGTGCATCTGAGAGATGTAATTTGCACAAGATGTAAAAAGGAGACATACGGATATAATTAATAGACCACGAAGATAATTCACAGTTCCACCTCAACTTTATTAAAATCTATAACTTTACCAACAATTGTTTTTTGAGTACGAGTATTTTTTAGACGAATCCTCTCTCCAAGCTTTCCTGATTGTCCTGGAATCGCAGTGCCTTCTAGAAACAAACTTTCGTTTCTAAGAATAACCGTTACTGGATTCCCCATTTTAACAAGGTTAACAGGCGTAAGATCTTGGAACCTAATAGGTTCACCCATGACTTTAGGCTTGTTGAGCTTATAAAAAATAGTTTGAGACTCGCTTGTGAAAAATTGATCCGGACGAGTGCTGTATGTGATCGTTTCTTTAAACTGTTTTGGTGAAAGAGGTTGATTGTTTACATTGAGATTCTCAAGACATACAAGAGCTTTAGTTTTGGCCGCAAGGTCCGCTTTCGCCCATAAGGCCCTATATTCACCACTAATAGGGTCCCTTAATTCTATCTTTATATTTTTATTACCAGTGTTCTTACAGAGGGAGCAATTGACACTTATTGACTGGTTCTCTTTTATAATAAATGTCGCACTATTTGTTCCAACGAAACCAGTCTTTATAAAACGCCAGTCTTTATTTTTTTCAACTCGATCATTTAAAAAGCTTTCGAGAGTGCTTATCTGAATCGCGTTTAGTACATTAACTTTAAGACCTGCTTCAATTTGGATTATTCGAGAGCTTAATGTCCCTTCAAAGTCACTCGTAAATGACTCAATTTTCTTAATAGCTTTTTTTGAACAATCTTTAAACGAAAAACTACTCATCGGTAGACTTCGAATTTTACTTTTGTCCCATAAAATTAGCTTTGGACCGCTGATGTCACACGCAAATGTTGAGCTTGTAAATATTAATAACGCAATAAAAGTCTTAAGCATATTTACCTAATAGTGTTAACGGTTTGCAAAATTTCATCAGCAACTTTCATAACTTTGGAATTCATTTCATATGCTCTTTGAGCTTTAATAAGATTGGTCATTTCACTCATTATTGATACGTTGGAGGCTTCCAGTGCTCCCTGTCTAACAATTCCGGCATTAGAATCACCTGCAATGTTTTGAACGGGAGCTCCACTAGACATTGAAGGTCTGTAGTTATTTCCACCGAGAGCTGATAATCCAGTTGGGTTTGTAAAAGTGAATATTGGTATTTGACCGACATTAACCGGCTCAACTTGGTTCTTGATAAATGCTTCAACTGTACCGGCTTCGGTAATGTTTACACTCATTGTATTGGTTGGAAATTGCAGATTGGGTATAATTGTATAGCCTTGTCTGTTAACAAGTTGACCTTGGCTATTAACATTAAAACTACCGTCTCTGGTGTACCCGATGGTTTGATCAGGCATTAAGATACCAAAAAATCCTTCACCATTAATCATTAGATCAAAAGGGCTGTTGGTAATTTGCGGAGCACCCTGACTAAACTCTCGAGTGATGCCTGAAACCCTTGTCCCACTACCAACTTGATGGCCAACATTGTGAACACTGTTATTACTTGTTCTACTGCCAGCCTCTTTAATGGTGTGGTAATGGAGGCTTTCAAACTCAGTGCGCTCTTTTTTATAACCAGTGGTATTAACGTTGGCGATATTATTGGAAATCGTGTTTACATGTGCTTCTTGTGCGGCCATACCGGTGGCGGCTGTATTGAGTGCTCTAGATAAAGCAAAAGTCTTAAGAGAGAGTAAAAGACTAAATAGAATTAAATATTTCATAATCTAAAACCTCGCTATTTCGTTGTAGGCTTTGTTCGCCATATTGTCGTAGGACTTGATTGCTCTTTGAATTGTTTCGAGCTGTCTGTGCGCCTTTATCAGGTTACTCATTTCTTCAACGGTATTTACATTCGAAAGCTCTAAGGCGCCTTGATGCACGATAGTCTTACGTTGAGATTTTAAAACATTTCTGCTGTCGTTATTTATGTAAAGAGAATTGCCTTCCTTCTTTAGGATACTTGGATCTGCAAATTCAACGATATTGATCTGGCCGACAAGATTACCGCTTTGAAAAAGCTGACCTTGATTATTAATCGTTACAGGACCTTTTTGTAGCTTAAGTACCCTTTCATTTGGGGAGGGGATTTGCTTAACAACATCGATGACTTCTTTTCCGTTACCAACCTCTGGTAGATCAACCCTTGAAAGAATTCGCATGCCGAGGTCAGTTACAACCTCACCATCCAAGTTAACAGATAAGTTTCCTTTTCTTGTGTAGCGTATTCCATTTGGTCCCAATACTTCTAAGAAGCCATTACCTTCAAGAGCAAGGTCAAAGGGGTTTCTTGTGGGCCTAATAGGTCCTTGAGAAAAATTTGTGTAAGTGCCATCGACAACAACATGGGCATTTTCAGCACCATAAGTTCTGTAAAAATCTTCCGGAGCCCACTCTTTATTAGGCAGATCAACATCCACTCCCTTTTCATAGGCAGTAAGGTGCTCTTTAAATACCGCACGATCTTTTTTAAAGGCCGTAGTATTTGCGTTAGCAACATTGTTCGCGATGGTCTCAACCTTCCGTTGTTGGGCCAAAGCGCCGGATAAAGGAACCCATAATTCTTTCAAACGCACCCTCCATGGTGGTTTTGTCTATTTACAATATAACAATAGGTGCCAATTTCTTCACACGGGAAAATTTATCCCCCTGCGTAACTAATCGATATTGTGTACAGACTTCCATTAATAGGGCACTATTTTCACTTATAAGTTAATTGGTCTGTCACTCTTGTGACGGCGCGTCAGGAGTTTTCATGACGATTAAGAAAAAAGACAGCTTTGAATCCTCTCTCCACAATTTGGAAAATATTGTCGAAGAGCTTGAGTCTAAGGATCTGGAATTAGAGCGAAGCCTTGAAATGTTTGAAAAAGGTGTTCACCTATATAAAGAGTGTAAGAAGCATTTGGAAAAGGTTGAAAAAAAGATTTCTAAGCTTTCTCAAAGTTTAGAGGAAGAGTTAATTGAAGATAGCTAAAAGGTTATTGTTAATTTCTTTGGCCCTCTCTTACTTTTCTTGTGGCCACCAGGATCCTTCTAATAGGCTTAATGATCAGTCGATGACTGTTGACTGGTCCAATGTAAACATAAAGCCTGTTCCTAAGATATTAGATCAAGCTACAACTACTGTTGGACCATTACCCCTGACTAAAAATGTCGAGATTACATCTACACCAAAGAAGGGAAGGGTTCCAACGGCCTTAATATTAGGCCCCGGAGGCTATAGGAGTTTGAGTCACATTGCTTTACTAAAAGAATTGAGACTCCAAAGCGAAGAGCCTTCAGTTATCGTTGGGCATGGACTTGCGAGCGTAATAGCAGCCTATTATGCCTTTGGGTACGAGCCAGATTATATAGAATGGAAATTTTTCAAATTTATAAATGAACTTAATGGCGAAGAGATTTTCGAAAAGGACTGGCTAGAACTAGTTAAAAAGAAGCTAGTTAATGAACTTATAGGAAATAGGGTTGAAGAAGGTCGACTGACCTTAATAATACCAACTTGGAGTGAATCTAAGCAGCGAGTTGTCTTCCACAAAAGAGGAGACCTTGGTGCCATCTTAATGGCAAATCTTGACCATAAAGGTATTTTAAATAAAGACCTCCGGCCTGCGTTTACCTTTAGAACGATTGGTGAAAAAGAAATAAAAGACCTCGGAGTAAATAGAATAATCTTTGTCGACCTCCTTATAAATGGAATTACATGGTCAAGAGGGTCGGGTTTTTTAAATGGAATTTTTGAAAAAGCTGCCTCTGTCACCTTAAAGAGTGAAGCAAAAGCGGATATAATGATTTCCTACCCATTAAAGGAATATAGAATTGATGATTTATCGCAATTAGCGGACTTAGTATTTAAAAGTAAAACAATTGCTAAAGAAAAGATTCAATCTTTAAAAAGTGAAAAGACCAACTTATGAAAAAGTATTTAATAAGATTTGTGATTGCGATAATTAGTCTAGGGATTCTCGGTGGTATTTGTGGAACCTCAATTTTAATCTTCTTTTCTTTTGATCTACCAAAGATAAGCTCACTAAATGATTATCATCCTGCGATACCCTCTAAGATCCTTTCAAGGGATGGGACAGTTCTAGCTGACCTTGGGCTTGAAAATCGTGAAGTCGCAAAGTTTGAAGAAATTCCAAGAAGAGTAATAGACGCTTTCCTATCAGCAGAGGATGACTCGTTTTATGAACACACTGGTGTGGATTATATGGGAGTGATTCGCGCTTTGATAGCAAACTTGCGGGCAGGACGAGTTGTGCAAGGGGGAAGTACCATAACTCAACAGGTGGCCAAGTCTCTACTCTTAAGTAGGGAGAGATCAATATCTAGAAAAATTAAAGACTTTCTACTTGCCCAAAGAATTGAAGAAAAGTTTACGAAGGAAGAAATCTTATATCTCTACTTAAATCAAGTGTATTTGGGGGGAGGCTATTATGGGGTAAAATCAGCATTTCAAGGATACTTTGGAAAAGCACTCTCAGAGGCCACCATCGCAGAAGCTTCCCAAGTTGCAGGTCTTTTGGTTGCACCTGGGAAATATTCACCTTATGTAAATCCAAAAAGAGCAAGAATAAGGCAACAGTATGTTTTAAGAAGGATGCACGATACTGGCAAGATCACAAAAGAGGAATACGAAAGTGCGATAGAGGAAAAGACTCAATTCAGAATTAGAAAGAACGAAAATTTTAAAGCTGGTCACTTTACTGATTGGGTACGCCAGAGAGTAGTCGCGCTAGTGGGAAAAGATAACTTCTTGGCAAACGGGTACATTGTCCAGACCTCGATTGATTATGAGCTACAAAAAAAGGCAGAAGAGGAAGTATTAAAAACGGTCAAAGAGGTCGATAAAAGACAAGGGTATAAGGGAGCGCTCTCACATATTGAACTTGAGACATTAGGTGAGTGGAGAGAGAAGTTCTTAAAAGACTTTTATAGAAATGAATCGACTTACTTTATCTTAAATAATGCAAACGAAAAAGAATATGAACTTTCATTAACCTTAGAAGAAATACAAGACATATTAGACTATCAAGAAGATTTCCGAAAAATTGTAAAAAGGAAGAGGTTTGTTCCTGGTACATCACCTAACTCCATTTTTAAAAAATATATTAAAGAGAATACAAGGTATAAAGGTGTAGTGATTTCAATCGATGATTGGGCACGAATCGTTTACGTTGATATAGGTGGTGTTATTGGGATCATTCCTTACGATGGTTTTCGATGGGCCCATGAAAGGAAAATTTCTGAAGAGAGAAACTTCTACCCTTACGTTACGAAACCTAGTTCGGTTTTGAAGACAGGGGATGTTGTTCACGTTCAGGTATTAAAAGATAGTGTTAAACTTCGAAGTCACACTAGCCAAGGGTTTGTAGAATATCTCGATAAGCAGTCTAAAGATGTAAAAAAATACCTTAATCAACAAACCTATTTAAAACTTCTTCTTGATCAGGAACCGGAAGCCGAGGGCGCTTTGGTGGCAATGAATCCTGAGAATGGTCATTTAATTTCATTGGTAGGGGGATCAGACTTTCAAAAGAGTCAGTTCAATCGTGCTATTCAATCGAAAAGGCAACCGGGCTCATCTTTTAAGCCTATTCTTTTTGCTGCGGCTCTTGAAAATGGATACACACCGGCATCAATTATAATTGATTCTCCTGAAACCCTAGGCGGAGTAGACGCGACTTTAAATTGGAAGCCTCGAAATTATGATGGAAAATTCAAGGGGCCTACGACCTTAAGAAATAGTCTTGAACAATCTCGAAATGTCCCAACTGTAAAAATAGCGAGTGATTTGGGCGTTAAAAAAATATTAGAATTTGTTGATCGAATAGGGCTAAATTCTGCCCTTGATGAAGACCTTTCGTTGGCCCTTGGTTCTTTTGGTGTGACACTGATGGACCTCGTAAGTACATATGCCATTTTTCCAAATGGTGGAAAGAGGGTTACACCGAAATCAATAATCTCTATTACTGATCGTTTTGGAAATGCTGTGCCATTTGACGAGAGTTACGAAGACCTCAAGCCTATTGAAAAAGTTGATACAGTAATGACGGAGTCCACTCCAGTTCCTGAAATTCAGGATATGGGGGAAAAAGGGGCCGAAGAAGAGATTGCTGATGAAAAGCAAAACCCATTTCTTCTCACACTGGGCGGCGATCAAGTCTATGACTCTAGGCTTGCCTATTTAATGACAAATTTACTTCGTGGAGTTGTTCTTCATGGTACTGGGAGAAGAGCAAAGTCTGTTTCTACTTTCTTAGGTGGAAAAACAGGCACAACAAATAATTATGTTGATGCTTGGTTTTTAGGATTCAGCCAAAATATAGTAACAGGTGTATGGACTGGCTTTGATGAAAACCAAACCCTAGGCTTCGGTGAAACTGGTGCAAAAGCAGCTCTGCCAACTTGGAAAGAGTTTATGGCAGCAGGTCTTAAGAAGTATGGTGAGTATGACTTTAGACCACCACTTGGAATCGTAAATGTTTTGATTGATAAGGTAACAGGTAAACCCGTAGGGCCTGGTGCTGAAAATGGATTTTTAGAATCTTTTGTTGAGGGCAGCGAGCCTGGTGGAGAGTTGGAGGTTGATGAAAACAGTCGGGATAGTGCTCCAACTGGTCCAATTTTAGAAGAAGATGACTATTATAACAATCAGTAACAACCAATTTTTTCCTATTTTTAATTAGCGTAATATTTTCATTAAAAGCTTAAAACTTTGACCGATAGGTATTAACAACCTTGTCGAGATGGTGATTAGCTTGAATAAAAATGTTGAAAAGGCGAAAAAATTTATTTTCTGGAGCTTAATGCTCTCGCTTTTCTTTCATGTGAGCTTCTTGGGGGTTATTGAGTTTAAACGCTTCGCAGACATTTCCAAGTCTCAACCAAAGCCACCAGAAAAACGAATTCGTATAGTACTTCAAAGCAATAAAAGTAAACCTAAGCAGATTGTTACTTCTGAGAAGAGTAAAGATAAGACACGAGATCCTGACGCTAAGTTTCTAAGTAAGGATACCCAAAAGTTCAGAAAGCAAATGGCCTCCAAAAATACTGGGTCTTTTAAGGCAGCAGGAAAAGGCACAAAAATGGGTCGAAAGTCCCAGGCTAAAGAACAAAAAGTAACACCAACGACTTCCTTGGCGAAGATTCCAGTCAGGGCCCAGAAGCAAAAGAAGCGCGGCAGAGTGTCAAAAAAGAAGCAAATAAAGTTTGCTGATCTTGCTGTAGGCACAAATGCCCCAAAGGCAAAACGTAAGAAAAAGAGAGCACAGACTTCATTAGCGGCACTAGGAATCAAAAATGGCCTAAAAGGGAAGTCTGGTCTTTCCGCAAACAACGACTTTGTAGAGGATCTGCCTTTAGGGGATATGACCCGTCTGAATACTGTTGAATACAAGTATTATGGTTTTTATCATCGTATTAAACAAAAGCTAGAGCAATATTGGGGTAATTCAATACAGAAGAAGGCGCAAGCTTTATGGAAAAGTGGCCGTCGTCTTCCTGCAAGTAAGAATAGGATTACATCATTAGAAATTATCCTGGATACGAAGGGTAATATTGTAAAAATAAATGTGAAGGGCTCTAGTGGTGTTCGTGAATTAGATGACGCTGCGATAGAAAGTTTCAATAAGGCCGGTCCATTTCCTAACCCACCAAGTGGTATGATGAAAAACGGTCTAGCTAAAATTGAATGGGGATTTGTTATTAAGTCCTAGGACTATTGTTGTGGGGGAGTCTTAAGAAGATCTTTAAGCTTACTTAATCCTTCCATCATCACGTAATCAGTCCAGATAGAATCAAGCTCACGAACAGTTTCAACAAGCTGCATAGCTGCTTGGTCTCGAGAAATATTTTCCGACTCAGATAACGTTTCAATAGCAATTGAAAGAGCATGAATAGCTGGCTTTTTACAAGTTTCAGAAAGTCTGTCTTCGTAAGAGCTATCAATTCTTTTTTCTTTTGTTTTAACAATAGCCGTATTTAATAATTGTATGAGTTCTTGATTTTCAACCATAACGGGAATCAACCTATCGATTAATTAACTTTAGAAGGAGGCGAGTATCCGAGCTTTTCCATATTTCGTAAAGTGAATTTTTCGAAATACTTCAAAAAAGAAATGAAAATAAAACGTCAACATCTTTGTTGTTACTCGGGCGTTGAAAATTATATGTTAAATCACTTCTTCATATAAATTTTATCTTGCTTGGCTCTTGACTTGAATTTTACTCAAAAAAAAGTTGACATAAAAAAGCCTCCCGCGAGGGAGGCTCTACTAACTATTCACAAACTTTTTCGTAATCATCGGGGCTCAGAAGGCCCTCTAGTTCAGTCTCCTGAGAACATTTAATTTTTATAAGCCAGGACTCATAAGGAGCTTCGTTACATTTCTCTGGCTCACCCTCAAGATCGTTGTTGGCCGCTAGGACTTCGCCAGCAATGGGGGCGTAAAGATCACTTACTGACTTTATTGATTCAATAACACCGAAAGTTGCACCCGAGTCTAGTTGAGTTCCAACCTCTGGAAGTTCTACAAAAACGATGTCGCCTAGTTGCGATTGTGCAAAGTCGGTAATTCCAACAGTTACCACATCGCCTTCGATAAGGGCCCATTCATGATCTTTTGTGTATTTTAGATTACTAGGAATTTCATTTGCCATTACTTGTGTCCTCCCGCGACAAATGCCTTGGTGTGATAATTCGCGTCCAATTCATTTGCCCTGACTTTTATTTTAAATAGTTTATCTTCTGGAAACTTTTCTTTTTCTACAAGGGCCAATCCAATACCTTTTCCTGTGGCAACAGACATTGTACCTGAAGTAACCCAGCCAATTTTTTCACCTTTTGAGTTTAGAACTTCATAACCTTCTCTGGGAATGCCTTTTTCAAGGGAAAGCTTTGCAAGGCGGTATTTTGGTTTATAAGTACTTAAAAACTCTTTGCCTATAAAGCTTTCTTTATCCATTTTAACGGTCCACTTTAAGCCAGCATCAAATGGTGTCCAGTCGTCAGACAGTTCGTGACCATACAAAGGATAGCCAACCTCAAGCCTTAGAACGTCTCTCGCAGCAAGACCGCAGGGAACCACTTCCTTTTCCATTAACTGGGACCAAACGGTTCCTATTGCATCATGGTCTCCAAAAATCTCAAACCCATCTTCACCAGTATAGCCGGTACGCGCAAGAATTAATGGTCCCACTGGGCTTTGAACTTCTCTCGCACTGTAATAAGTAAAATCCTCTGAAGGGAAGATTTCCAGCGCTCTTAAAATCTCTTCGCTTTTAGGTCCCTGAAGGGCCAGTAAGCTAAAGTCTTCTGATTGGTTTGAAAGTTTACAGTCAAATTGAGGCGCGTGTTTTTCAAACCATGAATAATCTTTTTCAATATTCGAAGCATTTACACAAATGAGAACCTTTTTATCACTTAATTTATAAGCAATAAGATCATCAATTATAGTCGCATCTTCTCGACACAGGGGAGAGTAGACGGCCTTCCCCACTTCTGCCTTAGCGAAATCATTGGTGAGGAGGTAGTCAACGAACTTTACAGCATCCTCTCCTTCAGCAAAAAATTCACCCATATGGCTAACATCAAAAACTCCAGCAGAATCCCTTACGGCCTTAGATTCATCTTTTACTGAGGTGTATTGCAAAGGCATATCGTAACCGGCGAATGGCGCCATCTTAGCGCCTAAGCTCAGGTGCACCTCATGAAGGGAGGTTTTTTTGATATTATCCATTTATTTCTCCATCTGAATTTTAGTTGCGGCAATTAAATTTTGCCCAAGACTTACAATTGTCATTTTCCCAACCCCACCGGGAACAGGTGTAATAAGTGCGCATTTATCTTCGACATCTGACTGATCGATATCACCACATAAATTTCCGAACTCATCGTGGTTAATACCAACATCTATGAGGATTTGATCACCACTTTCTCTGAGATATTCACTGTTTATAAACTTTGCCTTACCAATTGCTGCAACAATAATGTCAGCAGATTTGGTGATTTTTTTTAAATCAGAAGTTCTTGAATGGCACATCGTAACGGTGGCGTTGTAGTTGATCATTAAGAGGCTTAAAGGTTTACCTACGATAAGGCTTCGACCGATAACAGCGACACTTTTACCCTCTAAGTTTACCCCAGCATATTTAAGCATCGTTATAACGCCCTTTGGCGTGCAGGGAAGAAGAGCTCTCTCACCTTTGTCACCGGCCATTAGTTTATAGAGGTTTTGGGCATGGAAGCCATCTACATCCTTTTCAGGTGGAACCATTTGACCAACATCAATATGACTTAAGTGCTTCGGAAGAGGGAGTTGAACGAAAAGTCCATTTACGGAGCTATCTTTGGCATATGTTTGCAAGGTGCTTAAGAATGTATCCTCACTAACATCTTCTTCTAGCGCTATGATTTCACATTCTGCCCCAATATCTTCCATAAATTTCTTTTTATTTCTGGTATAAATCACACTTGGTGGATGAGCACCGACGAGAATAACTTTTAAACAAGGTATACAACCGTTGTTTTTAAGCAGGGAGCATTGCTTTGTAAGATCTTCAACAATTTGTTGAGAAATAGGGGCAGCCTTAAGAACAGTTGCCATCTGTAGGTCCTTTGCTTATTTAATTCGTTTGCATAATAGTTTATCGGATACTGATTATCCACAGCACTTTTAGTAATAAGGGAGAGTATATGCTTTTTTACATTGGCTTTGGTCTTCAATTAATTGGCTTTGCTAGTGTAGGGCTTTGTTTATTCTCTGGTTTAAACAAGGGTGACTACGGCCAGCTTGAGTTAATTCAACTTGTTGGAGGGGCTCTACTGTTCTATGGCGGTCACTTCGTTAAGGTTAAGGGTGGCGGTGAGTCTTAGTCATGACCTATTGTTAGACGATTGATGCCCCCTGTAGGTAGAATGACTATATGCTCTTTTTAGGAATTGACCCCGGATCAAGAAAAGCAGGTTTTGGCCTGATTGAACAGAAGGGGAGGACTTTCAAGTACATTGACTCTGGCTCACTAGCCTATGACAAGGTGCCAAACTTTATGGATCGGCTTGGTCTGATTTATGATTCGTGCGATGCCCTCATAAAGAAGTATGATCCTGATGAAATTGCTATCGAGTCGCTAATCTATGTTAAGTCGATTCCAAGTTTAGCAAAACTTGCTCAAGCGCGAGGGGCGATGATCGCCGCATTTATGCGCACTCACCAAGAAAAGGTTTTTGAATACTCCCCAAACCTGGTGAAAAGTACAGTCTCTGGTCACGGCCATGCCACCAAAGAGTCTTTGGAAAAAGGTTTAAAACTAATATTAGGAGTGGGGTTAGAATTTAAATCCCATGATGAGTCAGATGCCGTCGCAATTGCCCTATGTCATGGTCTGATGAGAAATGTGCCAATGGGTAAAAAAGGGCACGCTAAAACATTAAAGGGCGGAAGTAGTTTAAAACAAGCTTTCCGCCATTTGGAGAATTCATGATCGGATATCTATCTGGAGAAGTAATATTTAGTGATGGGAAAGAAGTCATTATCAAAACGGCAAGTGGTGTTGGTCACCAGGTTTATTTACAAAAACTTTTGGTCGAAGGTAGCCAGGCAGATGTTTTTATTTCTCATGTATTTAAAGACCCGGGCCAAGAGCTCTTCGGTTTTGAAACATTAAGAGAAAAGAAGCTCTTCGAAATTTTAACTTCTGTTAAGGGTGTTGGTCCAAAGTCTGGATACAGCTTAATCACAGCTTTGGGTGTCGAAACAGTCATTCAATCGATTCAATTAGAAAATAAGAAGTCATTAAGCAAGGCCCCTGGAATTGGCGCCAAGGCTGCGGCACAAATTTGCTTAGACTTATCTTCAAAAATACAAAGCGTTTTGATGTATTCAGGCTCAAGAAAGGGGACGCCTCTTTCTCCTGGTGTTGATAGGGTCATTGAAAATGAAGAAATTCCTTTTGGCTTTTCTACACCAATTTTGGAAGAGGCCCTGATGGCATGCAAGGAATTGGGCTTTAGAGAAGATTTGATTCTCGCTAAAGCACAAAGGATTCTTGCAGAAAATGATATCCAAAAACCAGAACAACTTGTTCATTTAGTTTTAAAAGAGGTTTAAATGGAACTCGATAGATTTCTCTCTTCTGGAACTGGCGGAAATGAAAATCAATATGAAAATCGTTTAAGACCTCAAGGCTTTTCAGAATATATTGGTCAAAAGAAGGTCGTGGATAATATTCTCGTGATGGTAGAGTCCGCGAATATTAGAAAGCAGGCAATGGATCATTGCCTTCTCTCAGGTCCTCCAGGACTTGGAAAAACCTCTTTAGCAATGCTTATAGCCCAAAGCTTAGGTAGTGAGCTTCACTTGATATCGGGCCCAGCTATTGAAAAGAAAGGGGACCTCGCAGCGATTTTGACAAATCTTCAGCCAAGAGATGTTTTGTTTATTGATGAAATTCATCGCATGCATATATCAGTTGAAGAAATACTTTATTCTGCGATGGAAGATTACAGATTAGATATAGTATTAGGTCAGGGTCCTAGTGCCAGAACAATGCAAATTGAGGTAGCACCATTCACTCTTATTGGAGCAACTACTAAGTCAGGCCTTCTGAGTAATCCTTTAAGAACTAGGTTTATGGGTAACCTTCACTTTGATTATTATGAAACCTCTGATCTTGCTAAAATAGTTAAGAACAATGCCGTTAAACTTGATATTAAAATTGACCCAGAAGCAGAGCTTCATATTGCTCGTTGCTCTAGAGGAACTCCTCGAATAGCTAATAGAGTTTTAAGGAGAGTAAGGGACTTCGCTCTCGTTGAGGGGGTTGAAAGAATTTCTGAAACTCAGGTCCTAAAGTCGCTAGACCTTATGGAAATAGATGGGTCAGGTCTTGATCGAATGGATAGAAAAATTCTTCAAGTGATGAATGACTATTACGCTGGAGGCCCTGTTGGAATTGAAGCCCTCTGTGCAACTCTCGGTGAAGAGAGATCAACAATAGAGGACGTTTTTGAGCCCTATCTCTTAAAAGAAGGCTTTATTACTAGGACACCTCGCGGGCGAGAACTTAGTGAAAAAGGAAAGATTCATTTAAGTGCTAATTCTTAAATAGGCTTCTCAACGATTGCCATAGTAAGTCTACTTGAACAGACCAACTTTCCTTGTTCGTTAGTTATATCAATATCCCAAACCTGGGACCTCTTCCCTAAGTGAAGGGCAGTGGCCTTACCTGTAACGAGGGTAACTTCGGGCGCAGGCCTCAAGTGACTGGCAGTAATTGACTGCCCAACAGCGATATACTTTTTTGAATCAATAACCATATTGGCCGCAATTGAACCAAGGCTTTCGGCAAGTACACACGAGCCACCGCCATGAAGAATTCGTGCTGGTTGAACCGTTCTATTATCAACGGGCATGGTGCCTAGGAGGTAGTTGGGGCCTATTTCTGTTACTATGATCCCAAGGTGCTCGACAAGAGTGTCCTTGCCCCTCTCATTAATTTGATCGAGTTTAAAGTCATCTCTTATCCAAACACTGCTATCACTCATCTACTCTTCCTTTTTTCAATAGGTTGCAGAGCTAGATTGTGTCAGAAGACTACAAAAAATGGCAATTTTCAATTTTATTGTGATTTTGAGTTTTTCGAAAAACCACCGAAGTCCTTGAAATTGGTACAAATTACAACTTTGACAAAATCAGGGGGCCAAGCGTCATAAAATTTGTTAAACAGGGGCACTTATGTTTTGAGGAGATTTTGCCTACTGGGATTCCGGAGTGAATTCATAGTTTATACTTAATAATGTGTGTTGCCAAAATTGAACAAAACTTTATAAAATTATTAACTCATTGAAATAATTAAGGCGATCAAATGTTATATCAAAGGACTATTGCAAAAAAAGTTGAGGTCACTGGAATCGGTATCCATTCCGGTAAAAAAGTGACCCTAACTCTTTATCCGGCCATAGCTGATTTTGGTATCCAATTCAAAAGAACTGATCTTCCTAACGCCGAACGCCTAAAGGCCACAGCAAAAACTGTTGGTGCTACTGAGAATAATACAACCATTGGTGAAGGTTTAAACGCCGTTCATACAGTTGAGCATCTTCTCTCTGTTTTCTACGGCCTTGGTATTAATAACGTTTATTGTGAAATAGACGGACCAGAAGTTCCTATCATGGATGGCTCTGGTGCCTCTTTTGTATTTCTTTTAAAAGAGACCGGAATTTCTACTCTAAATAAATCTAAGAAGTTTTTAGTTGTCCTTGAGCCAGTTAAGGTTGAGGTCGGCGATAAGTGGGCGATGATAGAACCATCATCTAAATTGATAATTGATTCAACGATTGTCTTTACTCATCCAATAATTAAAACGCAGAGAAAGACTTTTGAATTTACATGCGAAAATTATATCAATGAAATATCTCGCGCTAGAACATTTGGCATGCTTCGAGACGTAGATGTGTTGAAAAGAAGAGGTCTTGCTAAAGGCGGATCCCTCGACAATGCGATCGTTTTAGATGACTACAAAGTTATCAATAATGACGGTTTGCGCTTTGGTGACGAATTTATCCGTCATAAAATTCTTGATACAATTGGCGATATAAGTCTTCTTGGGTACGAAATTGCAGGAAAGGTTACGACCTTTAAGTCCGGACATAATCTCCATAACCTTCTATGCCGTAAGTTACTAGAAAATCCACAAGCTTATCAGGTTGTTTCAGCTAGCTCTCTTCAAAAAGAAGCAATTGAAGCCTTTGAACTCCCGAGGGCACTTGCCCCAGCTTTTCATTAATATAAACTTCCAATAAAATTAAGTAATTAAGCCACAACAGCTAGTATTAGCTAGGGTTGGAGTGTATAGAGGTCTTATGAAATTAAGTAAAAGTGTATGGCAAACATATAAAGAAGTACCTAATGAGGCTGAAATACCTAGCCATCAATTAATGTTAAGAGCTGGTCTTATTCATAAGCTTGGTTCGGGTCTTTATAGCTATATGCCGTTTGCCTATAGAACGATTAGGAAAATACAGCAGATAGTAAGAGAAGAGCTCGACAAAATCGAAGCACAGGAACTCTTAATGACTGTCGTTACACCTGGCGAGCTTTGGCAGGAGTCTGGCCGCTGGGATAAGATGGGGACCTTAATGCTTAAGTTTCTTGATAAGGGTGACCGTGATCTTTGCATTTCTCCAACTAACGAGGAAGCAATTACCGACGTCTTTAGGAAGTCGGTAAGGTCATACAAACAACTTCCTATGACTTTGTACCAAATTAATACAAAATTTCGTGACGAAATACGCCCTCGCTTTGGACTAATGAGAGCACGTGAATTTACCATGAAAGATGCTTATAGCTTTCACATGGACAAGGCTTGTCTTGATGAAGTTTACGATGAAATTTACCAAGCATATGTGAATTCATTTGAGCGAATGGGATTAAAGTTCTTAGTTGTTGAAGCTGATGCTGGTGATATGGGAAGTAAAGATTCAAAGACCCATGAGTTTCAAGTCACTGCTGATACAGGAGAAGATATAATCATCTTTAGTGAGCAGGCCGGTTATGCAGCAAACGCGGAAAAAGCAGAGACCCTTAGAAGTGGTTTAGTTTTTGAAAAAAATGATGGAGAGTTGAAAGAAGTATCAACTCCCGAGATGTCGACTATCAAAGATGTTTGTGACTTTCTAAAAAAAGATCAACATCACTCTATAAAATCTCTCGTCTATTCTCTGATCAAGGAAGAGGATGAAGAGATCGTTCTTCTCCAACTCTTGGGAGATGATGAGTTAAATGAATTAAAATTAAAAAATTATTTTGGTGCAGATCAAGTGACACCAACACCTGAGCATAAGCTAGCAAAGATGGGCTTACCAAAGGGATTTATTGGAGCGGTTAATCTTCCTCTACCAATGAGAGTGTTTTTCGATAAGGCCATTGATCTAGAAGCTTCATATGTAACGGGTGCTATGAAAGTAGATACTCACTTTGAAAACTTCCGTCCCAGTAGAGACACAAAAGACTCTGAAGCTTTTGATATGAGATTAGCAAGAAAGGGTGACTTCACCCTAGATGGTAAACATGAAGTTGATGAGAAAAAAGGTATTGAGGTCGGACATATTTTCCAACTAGGTGACAAATACACAAAGGCCATGAATGTTACTGTCTTAGATAATAACGGCAAGGCAAAGAACCCTTTGATGGGTTGTTATGGAATTGGTATTACACGCGTGATGGCAGCAGCAGTAGAGCAAAACTATGATGACGCGGGAATTATTTGGCCTAAAGCAATTGCTCCCTATCATATTTACTTCGCCTTAATAGGAAAGAGCGAGGAGATTAAAGAAGAGGCAGAACTGATTTATAAGTCATTACAAAATGCAGGGTTTGAAGTTCTTTTTGACGATAGAAAAGCCGGTCCTGGTTTTAAATTTAAAGATTCTGATCTCTTGGGTTTGCCTATTCGGCTCGTACTAGGGGAAAGAGATTTTAAAGAGAAAGGCCAACTTGAAATTGTAATAAGAAAAACGAATGAGAAATTATTTGTTACAAAAAATGAACTAACATCAAAACTAAAAGAAGTTTTAGAAAAGTGTTAAGGGGATACCATCAATGAGTGATTTAATTTTTGGTATGCACTCTATTGCCGAGGCCATCAATAATCCAAAACGAGAAAACCTTTCCTTATACGCTACAGAGGACTCTATAAAGGAATTAAGAAAACTTCATTTTAAAGGAAATAATATTCCAGACCATTGCCAAGTATTGCTTTTTAGCCTTCATAAATTAAAAGAAGAGGGTCGAATAGTTCTTAAGGAAAAAGATTTTAAAGACCAAAGAGTTCCATCAAATATTTTTTTAATAGCAGAAGAATTAGAAACCGCAGATATCAATGACTTTTACAATGCGGCAGAGACTTTCGATAATTTTAAAGCACTAATCTTGGATCAGGTTACAGATGTTCACAACCTCGGAGCAATCTTAAGAACAGCTGCTTTTTATAATATAGACTTTGTTGTTTATGGAAAAAAAGGGGATGAAAATAAATCTCCTGGTTTCTTCCGTGTAGCATCTGGAGCCGCGGAGTTTACTCCTTTAATTCCCGCACCAAATCTCAATAAAGTAGTAAGAAAGTTAATGGATATGGGAGTTCAATGCGTAGGACTTGCAGAAGAAGAGGAAAATTCGAGTCTAAACCTGGATCAATCCAAAATATGTTTAGTCATGGGTGCTGAAGAGACGGGTATTTCTCATGCATTGCGCAGAACACTCAATGATTTTGTCAGTCTACCCCCCAAGGGACCCATAAAAAGCCTAAATGTTTCAGTCGCTGCGGCCTTGGCCATGGAAAAGTTTCTTAACTAAGATTAAAAATCTTGATTTTAAAGACGCCATCGTTTAAAAACATAATCTCAATAATGCGTGCTGGTGTAGCTCAGTTGGTAGAGCATCGGTTTTGTAAACCGGTGGTCGTAGGTTCAAATCCTATCACCAGCTCCATATTGAGGCGAGGTTGCCGAGTGGCCAAAGGCATCAGACTGTAAATCTGACGGGTTTCCCTTCGATGGTTCGAATCCATCTCTCGCCACCACCTTTAAGCGGGTGTAGCTCAGTTGGTAGAGTGCCAGCCTTCCAAGCTGGATGTCGCGCGTTCGAATCGCGTCGCCCGCTCCATTTTGAAAAATAAAATACCCGGTCCTAGTGGCCGGGTTTTTTATTAATAACGCAGTGTTTGTGAATAATTATGTGATTTTAAATACTTTTGTATTTACATAGCGTGCCAATTTTTTTAAATAAGAAAAAATCTTAAGACGCTTGCGTAGCTCAGGGGTAGAGCGTTCCCTTGGTAAGGGAGAGGCCGCGGGTTCAATTCCCGCCGCAAGCTCCAGGAAGATTGAAGCCAGTGCGCTTTAAGCTTGCCTAGGACGAAGAAATAGATGATACTTTGGCTTTTAAAAGCTGATATATAGGCATAAATACCAACAATAAACTTGGTTTTGTTTTTTTTAAGGAGTCGCAAGATGGCTAAGGAAAAATTTGATAGAAGTAAACCCCACGTAAACATCGGAACAATTGGTCACGTTGATCATGGGAAGACGACGCTTACAGCTGCAATCACAATGACAATGGCAGCTTTAAACGGTGGATCTGCAAGAGGTTACGCAGAGATCGACTCGGCTCCAGAAGAGAAGGCACGTGGTATTACAATTAACTCAGCTCACGTTGAGTATGAAACAAAAAACCGTCACTACGCTCACGTAGATTGTCCGGGTCACGCTGATTATGTAAAGAACATGATTACAGGTGCAGCTCAGATGGACGGAGCAATTTTAGTTTGTTCAGCAGCTGATGGTCCAATGCCACAGACAAGAGAGCATATTCTTCTTGCTCGTCAGGTTGGTGTACCAGCGATCGTAGTTTTCATGAACAAGGTTGATCAGGTAGATGATGAAGAACTACTTGAGCTAGTTGAAATGGAAATTAGAGAGCTTCTTTCTTCTTACGACTTTCCAGGTGATGATATTCCAATTATCGCGGGATCAGCACTTGCGGCAGTAGAAGATAGAGATGCAGCGATTGGTAGAGATAAAGTAGCGGAGCTAATGGAAGCGGTTGATAGCTATATTCCAGAGCCAGCTCGTGATATCGATAAGGCATTTTTAATGCCAGTAGAAGATGTTTTCTCAATTTCAGGTCGTGGTACGGTTGTAACAGGTCGTATTGAGCGTGGTATTGTGAACATAAACGAAGAAATAGAGATCGTTGGTATTCGTGACACTGTAAAGACGACAGTAACGGGTGTTGAGATGTTCCGTAAGCTTCTTGATCGTGGAGAGGCAGGGGATAACGTAGGTCTTCTACTTCGTGGTACTAAGAGGGAAGATGTGGAGCGTGGCCAGGTACTTTGTAAGCCAGGTTCAGTAAACCCACACAAGCACTTCAAAGGCGAAGTATATATTCTTTCAAAAGATGAAGGTGGACGTCACACTCCAATCTTTAAGGGTTACCGTCCACAGTTCTACTTTAGAACAACAGACGTAACAGGATCGATCAAGCTTCCAGAAGGTGTTGAGATGGTAATGCCAGGAGACAACACTTCATTTGAAGTAGAGTTGATTCAACCAATAGCGATGGAAAAAGGTCTTAAGTTCGCGATTCGCGAAGGTGGACGTACTATCGGTGCTGGAACTGTTTCAGATATTATTTCTTAATTATAAGAAAAAATAATAAAGGGCCGGTTCTTCCGGCCCTTTTTCATTTTAATTCAAAAAAATAAATGGGTGTATAGCTCCAACGGTAGAGCGGCTGATTCCAAATCAGTAGGTTGTAGGTTCGAATCCTACTGCACCCGCCACTATCATTAGTATCAAACTTACGGTTTAATTTTTTATCTTGATTGATTTTTACAGTGTTTTAAACATGTAGGAATACAAGGGTTAGTAGGATCCTCAATATCATTATCTAAAGAATCAACAAGTGATTTACTAAACCAAGGGTGCTTTAAGATTTCACTTAAAGAGAAGTGATAAAGAGAGTTGAAGTTTGGAGCATACTTTTTAGTAACATGTCGGAAAAAAAGTTCACTCTCTCTTATAGAGCGTCTATCGAGACCTAAATTTCCAAGCCAACAACAGGGATAAGCTTTACCAAATGAATCGATGTAAATCTGTTGCGCTTCTTTTGCTTGGCATTTGATTGTCTCTTTTCCTTTTTTAGAAAAATGACGAAGAAGCTCGCTTGTTGTCGCATCTTTGTAGGGACGATATTCACTTTTAAACTCTTTAATACTCTCGAGACTACTTTTACCGGGAACACGGTCCTGATCATATGGTTCTCTAATCTGGAACTCTTTAAAACCCATCTCTTGGGATATCCTTTGAGCCTCTGTAATTTGATGAGAAGAGTGAGGAAACTTTATGAACTTCCAAATAGCATGGCCACCATTATCAATATAGGCTTTTGCATTCGCCATGATTGCGTTCCAAGGAACACCGACTCGATATTGATGGTTGGTATCCGCTAGACCATCGATTGAGAAAACAATTTTTAAATTATAATCTTTAAATTCACTTCCAAGGGAGCGCCATAAGGATTGTGAGCCAATTGAACCATTGGTGTGCACCGAGACCCTTGTTTTTGGAAGATGCTCAAATATTATAAATAATGCTTCCTTAAAGAGGGGAGAGGCAAGTGGATCACCCAAGTTTCCACAGAGATAAACCCAATCAACTTTTTTAACTGATTCATCTTTAAATATATTTTTAATATTTTCTAGTTCTAGGTTTTTAGGAGAGATAGGTAAATGAGCCTTCTCTGAAAATTCGCTAGTTCTTGAGCAACCCAAGCAGCTTGCATTGCAATGACTACTTAGTTCAATGTGAAGGCTTTTAAGATATGCGTTGTATAGCATTTTAAAAAGGTCCTTTAAGCAAGTATTAGCACAGCTTCTTTAATCACCTTATTAAGTGAAGAGAGTTGCGTATAAAAATTATTATAAAGTAGCTCAGTGATCAGTTTAGTGGAGAATTTGTCTGATATTAAGTTGTGATACTAAATTTAACTCTCTTCCAGCCTAATGCCTATTCCAATGTTAACGCTTACTTTTAACTTCTCCTATGTATGATAGTATCCTAAGAGGGGAAGAGCAAAAGGTGTGTTTTGGCATTTTACTAAAACACTTGATAAGATTAGAGGTCTTTCATTTAAAGAGATATTTCTTGAGTTAAGAAGAATTCTTAATTTAAAGAATTAAAGTATAGAAAAATAGATAACTTTATTAAAAAAGCGATAAAACTGGATAGGCGATAATATGAGCATTTGGCAGGACTCACTTGAAGTTACCTGTACTTGGGACCTTGGAAAGAGATGCAATTTGGATTGTTCCTACTGTCCACCTCATCGCCACGACTTGATTAGCCCTCATGCACAACTTGACTTGTTAAAAAGAGCTGCACTACTGCCACTAACTTATTCAAAAAGCTTAAATAAGGTTGCACCGGGAAAAGTTAAAGTAAATGTTAGCTTTACTGGTGGAGAGCCGACGCTTAATCCAAACTTTATATCAATTGTGGATTATTTAAGATCACAAGATGATCTTCTAACTCTTGGAGTAACAACAAATGGATTGTTTTCCGAATCCAAGTGTCAGGAGTTAATTGAAAAAATGGACTATGTAACCTTAAGTTATCACTGTGAAGCATCTAAAGAGCAGAAGACGGTAATAAAAGAAAATATTAAAAGACTAAATAAGGCCCAGAAGAATAAGGAAAGTTACCTTAAGAGCTTTAATATTAATTTAATGGTTCACGCCTATGAGGATTACTTTTTGGAATGTTGTCAGCTTGCTGAGGACTTTAAGGAAAATGAAATAACCTTTACGGCTCGATATATCGGTGAACATCCTAATGATAAGGGTGCGCATGTTTATAATGAAAATCAGTTGAACTTTTTTAAGAACAGCTGGACATCCGAAAAAGGCTCGAAGTCTTGTAAAGATAATCAAAACCAAGCCAAAGAAAAAACGACGGGAACCAATATAGGGCGACCTTGTTGTGGTGGAAGATCCTTTAAAGTGCTCCCAAGTGATTTTGAATTCGAATCTATTGATACTAGTGAAAGTAAGTCGTTGGTTACGGAAAGAAACTTTAAGGGTTGGTACTGTTTAGTAAATTTGTTTTTTATTCACATCCATCAGGATGAAGAGAAAATATATTATCATCAAACATGCCAAGCTAAACACGGAAATGAAAGAGGGCCAATTGGTACCTTTTCAGATATCGAAAAAATAGCAGATGATCTCCACTCCTCTATAATGAATAAGACGATAGAACCCGTAGTATGTCCTAATAAGCTATGTAACTGTGGGTTATGTATTACTAAGTCACCAGATAAGAAAGTGGTTGATTTATTTTTAAAACATAATTTTTACGGTGAAAATAAAAGATGAGCTCTTATTTAGAGAACACCAGTTCGATTCAAATAGAACTTTCCAGTAAATGCAATCACCTGTGTCCATCATGCATAAGAACAGATTTTAAGACTCTAAGGCATACAAACCCACTATTGGAAGTTGGACAGGAAATGCCTATGGAGACAATAACTAAGGTCATTGAATCACAGTTTTTTAAAGAAAGAGTTTTGGAGGTTGAGTTTTGTGGAACCGTTGATGAACCCTTTGCTCATACAAAATTTCTTCAAATATTAAAATCTTTTGTTAATGAAAAGCCAGAGATAAAAATATCTATTCATACAAATGGTTCTCTGCAAAACCCAGAGTACTATCAGGAGCTGGCCCAGGTGCTAGTTAGGACATCCCCCGAGTCAGTTGTTAGGTTTAGTATTGATGGGATTGGAGAAACTCATTCAATCTATCGATTTGGTGGAAACTACGAAAAAGTAATTACTAATTTAAAGGCTTTTATCGATAAGGGTGGAAGAGCAATTTGGCAGACGGTCGTTTTTCCTTGGAATGAAAATCAAATTGAAGAAATGGAGCAAATAGCAAAAACCTTAGGTTGTGTTGGTTTCTTTGCTCGGCCAGACAGGACAAATGCCTCAAAGTGGGGAGAGGAGAAAATTAAATCTCTTCGATACAATAAATCCACTCTTCAATCGAAACCTTCAACAGGTGATCAAGATTATTTAGATGGTATTTTTAATTCACTAACAAATAAAACAAGCTGCGTTTATAAAGACACGAGGAAGATGTTCTTCATTTCTTGGGACTCAAGAATTTGGCCATGCTGCTTCTGGTCAAATATTCGCTATGAAAACTTAATAAAGAGAGAGGCTTTAGAAGCAACGTTATTTGAAAAATATGAAACTAACTTCAATAGTATAAATGACTTTGAAGTTGATCAGATTTTGTCTCATTCTTTCCTAAATAATGACCTTATTGATGCATGGAGAAATGATAAGCCATTGAAATGGCGTTGCGTTGAAAAATGTTCCCTTAAAAAAGTCAGAACATCAGACGGAGAAGTCGATGATAAAAAACATCTAAAGCAATCCTATTTCAACAAAATTTAGGCAAAAGTAAGGCGCGGCGCGTTTAAACTTTTAATCTATTCCCGTAGAAGTATTGGACTTTTTGAAAGTTTTGTTACATAAGGGAGTGCTAATGCATTAATTACACGTTTTTGGAAGCAGAATTTCTGCTTAACAAATACTCTACGGAGTTTTATGTCGATTATAAAAGCAGAAGATAACAAGAAATGGATCAACTTTTTTGTAGCGTTGATTTCAATGTTGTGTGGATATTTAGTGATCAAGTTTCTTGGTCAAATGGGTGAGTGGTTCGATCTAGAGGCTAGGATTTCCTACTTCATAGGAGTCTCTCAGGGCATTGGCATTTTGCTAGGTCTTTCAGTTTTCTTAATTGTTAAGAAGAATGAAACTGCTAGAGACCACTTAGATGAAGTTTATAGCGAATTGGTTAAGGTTATTTGGCCTGATTCAGAATCCGTTGTGAAAAGCACTATCGGAATATTGATTGGATTATCCATATTAAGCTTGATTTTTATAGCTGTGGATAATGGATTTAGATGGGTTCTAAATACAATTTACTAGAGCTTGAGGTATTGAATGAGCGAAGAAAATAATGAGTCTTCAGTAGAAGAAACAAAAGTAGAAAACACCACTGAGGAGAAATCTGAAGAGGTTAAAGCTACTACTGAAGTTACTGAGAATGCTGAAGTAGATCCTCACGCTGATCCTGATCTGGCGGATGGCTCTGCTGAGGGATTTAAGTGGTTCATTGCTAAGACTCTTACTGGTCAAGAAAATAAAATTTCTAAGTCTTTGCGAGAAAGAGTAATCAATCACAAAAAGACTGAATATTTTTCTAAAATAGTAGTTCCTGAAGAAACGGTTGTTACTAATGCAAACGGGAAGAAGAGAACTATAAAGAAAAAGTTTTTTCCTGGGTACGTACTCATAAGAATGATTATGAATAATGATACCTGGCACCTCGTAAAAAATACCGATAAAATCACTGGTTTTGTCGGAGGAACACCCACGAGCCCTCAGTCGATCACAGATGACGAAGCTGCATACATGCTGGGTCAAGCTGATGGTCCGGCCAAGAAGTCTCGTTCAAGTGTGAATTTTGAGGAAGGCGAAACAGTTAAAGTAATTGAAGGACCTTTTGCATCGTTTGTCGGCACAATTGAGGCCGTAAGCGACAAAGGGAAGGTCAAGGTTAATGTATCAATTTTTGGGCGACCAACCCCTGTGGAACTAGATTTCTCACAAGTAGAAAAGGTTTCATAAAAGTTGGAAGATTGAATTTACAATCGAAAGGAGTAGAAAATGGCTAAGAAAGTAACAGGCTTCATTAAGTTACAAATTGAAGCTGGTAAGGCAAACCCTTCACCACCAATTGGACCAGCACTGGGACAAAAGGGCGTGAACATTATGGAGTTTTGTAAGGCGTTTAACGCAAAAACTCAAAAATCTGCGGGAATGATTCTTCCAACAATCATCACAGTTTATTCTGACCGCTCATTCTCATTCATAACAAAGACACCTCCAGCGAGTTGGTTCTTAAAAAACAAGCTTAAGCTAAAGTCCGGCTCAAACAAGCCTGGTCATGAGGTTGCCGGTTCAGTTTCTGAAAACATCGTTAAAGAAATTGTTGAAGGTAAAAAACCTGACCTGACTGCTGCTGACGAAGCTGCTGGAATGCGTACCATTGAAGGATCTGTTCGTTCAATGGGTCTTAAGTTGGACTACAAATAATTCGGTTGCACACGTTGCAAGAGCCGAATAAAAGGTAATGTTATGAAAAATAAATCAAAAAAGTTAACAGAAGCTCAAACAAAAGTTGAAGAAAAGAATTACGCAATAGACGACGCTATCAAGCTTGCAAAAGAAATATCTTTTACAAAGTTTGATGAAACCGTTGATCTTGCATTCCGCCTTGGTGTTGATCCAAGACATGCTGATCAAATGATAAGAGGGGCAATAGCTCTTCCTGCAGGTACTGGTAAAACAGTAAGAGTATGTGTCATTACTTCTGGCGAAAAAATAGCCCAAGCTGAAGAAGCTGGTGCTGACTTTGTTGGCGGTGATGATATCGTTCAAAAGATAGCCGGTGGTTGGTTAGACTTTGATCGTGTAATCGCCTCTCCTGACATGATGGGTAAACTTGGTAAGATCGGTCGTGTTCTTGGACCTCGTGGTCTTATGCCTAACCCAAAACTTGGAACTGTTACTCCAGATGTAGCGAAAGCTGTAACTGAGCAAAAAGCTGGTAAAGTTGAGTACAGAACTGAGAAAACTGGTATCATTCACGTACCAATCGGTAAGATTTCATTTGATGAAACAAAAATCCGTCAAAATTTAAATGCGATTGTGAATGCAATTGTTAAAGCTAAGCCGGCAAGTTCTAAAGGAACTTACCTAAAGTCTTTAACTTTAAGTACAACAATGGGACCTGGTATCAAAATTGATACGCTGGAAGCATTGTCACTTGCAAATATTTAAGTAGTGGGGCCATGCCCCTTTTTATAAACGTTAATGTTGTTAGAGGTTGATGACGGTCGGTGGGGAAACCCTTAAATCCTGCCTGAAACTCCCTCCGAACACTGGAGGTGCTTATGTTGATGAGAGCTGAGAAAGATAAGATTATCTCAGGGCTGAAAAAAGACATTGAGTCTGCAAAGGCCGTCTTTCTTACCAATCTTGTTGGCATCGGTTCAAACGAGGCAGTTGCTCTTAGGAAAGAGATTCGTGAATCACAAGGTAAAGTTGTGGTTACAAGGAATACTCTTTTTAAGAAAGCTGTTGAGGGAACTGTTGCCGAGCCCATGTTGGGCGATCTTAAAGGACCACACGCGCTAGCATTTGCATATGAAGATGCAGCAGCAGTGGCTAAAGCTTTGAAAATTGCAGGAAAAGAATTCGAAGCAGTTGAATTAAAAGGTGGCGTTTTAAATGGAGAGCTTCTCTCTTTAGCGCAAGTAAATCAATTAGCAGATCTTCCTTCACGTGATGAAATGCTTGGTACTTTACTCGCTACATTTATGGCACCAGTTTCTGCCTTTGCTAGATTAACTCATGCGATTAAAGAAGAGTGTGAGAGTCAAGGGGTAGATAAGCCTAGTGATCTTAAGGTTGAAGTTGCTTCGGTAGAAGCTTAATAGAATTGGTTTTAAAAAATTATAAAATTTAAGGAGAATAAAATGGCAGTTACAAATGAACAATTAATGGAACACATCTCATCAATGTCTGTACTCGATCTTGCAAACCTAGTTAAAGAACTAGAAGACAAGTTTGGCGTATCTGCAGCTCCTGTAGCTGTAGCTGGTGCAGCAGCTGGTGCAGCCACTGAAGAGCAAACTGAATTTACTGTGATTCTTGCTGAAGCAGGAGCTAAGAAAATTAATGTTATTAAAGAAGTACGTGCAATTACTGGTCTTGGACTTAAAGAAGCTAAAGAGCTTGTTGAAAGTGCTCCTAAGGCAGTTAAAGAGGACGTTGATAAGGCCGAGGCAGAAGAGCTCAAGAAAAAACTTGAGGCTGCTGGTGCAAAAGTTGAGCTTAAATAAGCTTAACGTTTTAATTGCTTAAAAAAACAGGTGTGAAGGTGTAGCCCACTTTCACACCTATTTTTGTTTACATGTTTTAAACTGCTCAAACTTCTCTACTAGGAGAACTAGAAATGACCCAGGTTTTCAAACCTAATGAATGGTTCCGTAAAAACTTTTCCTCTGTACCAACAGTTTTAGACACTCCTCCTTTAATGAGGCTGCAAACAAACTCTTTTGAAGAATTTCTTCAGAAGGATGTTCCGCCAGCGAAGAGAGAGAGCTCAGGGCTTCAAGCCGTCTTTAATTCTGTTTTCCCTATTTATGACTTTAATAAAACAGTCTCTTTGGAGTTTGTAAGTTACTCACTTGAGCAACCTAAATATACTGTTAAAGAATGTCGTCAAAGGGGCTTGTCTTATGAAGCACCTCTTAAGGTAATTGTAAGGTTGGTCTTTTATGATGTAGCCGTTGATAAAGATGGCAATGAGCAAAGAAATGTCTCTTCAATTAAAGAGCAAGAGGTTTATCTAGGTAATATACCTTTGATGGCTGAAACTGGCTCATTTGTATACAACGGAACTGAGAGGGTTATTGTTTCTCAGCTTCACAGATCCCCAGGGATTATTTTTGAGCACGATGGTGGCAAGAAGCATTCAAGTGGAAAGCTACTCTATAGCTCAAGAATTATTCCACATAGAGGGTCATGGTTGGATTTTGAATTCGATCATAAGAATATTTTATTCGCAAGAATTGATAGAAAGAGAAAGTTGCACGCCACAGTGGTCCTTAAGGCCATGGGTTATTCGACAACTGAACTTCTTGATATGTTCTACAATAATGAAGTTATTCATTTTAATAAAGACGGTTCATTTACTAGAGAGCTAGATGTTGCCCTCCTAAACGGAACTCGTGCTAATCAAGACCTCCTGGACCCTAAGTCTGGTACAGAGCTCGTTCGTAAAGGTAAGAAGTTTACGAAAGCATCTATTAAAAAGCTACATGAAGCTGGTATTAATAAACTAGATGCAGAGGCAGAAGAGGTTGTAGGGAAAGTTGTAGCTGAAGATATTTTCGATGAAAATACTGGTGAAGTTCTTTGCTTAGCAAATGAAGCCCTTTCAGAAGCTAAAATTCAAGAGCTTATGGCAGCTGGTGTAACGAACGTTAAGGTTCTTTATATTGATAACATTAACTTTGGTGATCAGGTTCGTAACACTCTTCTTCTCGACAAAACTGACTCACGAGAAGAAGCCCTTATCAAAATCTTTGAAAGATTAAGACCTGGTGAGCCGCCAACTGTAGAAGCTGCAGAAACACTATTTGAAAACTTGTTCTTTAATGCTGAAAAGTATGACCTATCAAAAGTTGGTCGTATGAAAATTAATTACAAGTTTGGAACAGAGATACCTGTTGAGAACACCGTCCTAACTAGAGACGATATTATTACAACAGCCAAATACCTTGTTGAGCTAAACAACGGTAAAGGTAAAGTTGATGATATTGACCACCTTGGTAACAGAAGAGTTCGCGCAGTCGGTGAACTTCTTGAAAACCAATTCCGTGTTGGTCTAGTAAGAATGGAGAGAGCGGTTAAAGAAAGAATGGCCATTCAAGAAATTGATACCATGATGCCTTATGACCTCGTTAATCAAAAACCAGTTGCTGCAGCCATTAAGGAATTCTTTGGTAGTTCGCAGCTTTCTCAGTTTATGGATCAAACCAATCCATTATCTGAAGTAACTCACAAAAGAAGACTTTCAGCCCTCGGGCCTGGTGGTCTAACTCGTGAGAGAGCTGGCTTTGAAGTACGTGACGTTCACTCAACTCACTACGGAAGAATGTGTCCAGTTGAGACACCTGAGGGACCAAACATTGGTCTAATTACATCATTAGCAACTTATGCTCGCGTATCTGAGTATGGCTTTATTGAGACCCCTTATCAGGTTGTTAATGAAGACCGCTCAATTGATAAACCAAAGTACTTCACTGCATTTCAGGAAGAAGGAAAGGTTATCGCTCAGATTGATACAGACCATATTAAAGACGGAAAAGTGTTCGGTGAACATGTTCCTTCTCGTGACTCGGGTGACTTTACGATTAGTTCTGAAGAAGAAATTGATCTAATGGATGTTTCACCAAGTCAGATGATCTCGATTGCAACTTCATTAATTCCATTTCTTGAGCATGATGATGCTAACCGTGCACTAATGGGATCAAACATGATGAGACAGGCGGTGCCTGTTGTTAAGACTGATGCTCCTATCATTGGTACGGGTGTTGAAGCTGTTGTGGCCAGAGATTCTGGTGCCATATTGATTGCAAAAGCAGACGGTAAAGTTATCTTTGTTGACTCAAACAGAATTGTTATTCAAAGAGATAAATTCCAAGAGGGTGAGTCTGGCGTTGATATTTATAAGTTAATTAAATATCAAAGAACTAACCAGAACACTTGTAATAACCAAAAAGCACTCGTAACTGAAGGTGATACAGTTAAAAAGGGAATGGTTATTGCCGATGGTCCAGGTACTCATATGGGTGACTTGGCACTTGGGCAAAACGTTCTTGTCGCTTTCATGCCTTGGGGCGGTTACAACTACGAAGATTCGATCCTAATTACGGAAAACCTTCTCGCTCGTGACGTTTTTACTTCAGTTCATATTGAATCATTTGAAGTAGAGGCTCGTGATACGAAGCTTGGTAAAGAAGAAATCACAAGAGATATTCCGAACGTTAGTGAAGATGCTCTTGCGGATTTAGACGAAGCCGGAATTATTAGAGTTGGAGCGATAATTAAACCGGGCGATATTCTTGTCGGTAAAATTACACCAAAAGGCGAAACTCAATTATCACCAGAAGAAAAACTTCTGAAGGCGATATTTGGTGATAAAGCTGGTGACGTTAAAGATACCTCTTTAAGGGTTCCTTCATCTGTTCGCGGTACTGTTATTGATGCAAAAGTATACACAAGAGAAGGTGTTGAGCTCGATGCTAGGTCTAAGGAAATTATTGATCAAGAAACAACTCTTATAAGAAGAGATGAGAGAATCGAGATCAAGGCAATTCAAAACTCTGCGATTCATCAAATAGCAAAACTTCTAAAGGGAACTAAGACTACAGATAAACTAGTTTCTGAAGATGGTTCTACTGAATTACTTGGGAAAGGGACAGATGTTACAGCTGATGTTCTTAAGGGAATTCCTTTCGAGTTGATTGGTTACCTTCCACTTATGCCTGAGCTTGAAGAAAAACTAAGTGAATACTTTGCAGACATTAGAAATAGAATTAACAGAGTTAGAACACGTGCCAATGATGAGATTGCTATGCTTCATCGTGGTGACGAGCTTCCTCCAGGTGTAATCAAGAAAGTGACAGTTTACGTAGCTATCAAGCGTAAACTTCAGCCAGGTGATAAAATGGCTGGTCGTCACGGTAACAAGGGTGTGATTTCAAACGTTCTTCCTCAGGAAGATATGCCATACCTTGCTGACGGTACACCTGTTGAAATTGTTCTAAATCCTCTAGGTGTTCCATCTCGTATGAATATCGGTCAACTCTTAGAGCTTCACCTTGGTTGGGCAGGACGTGGTCTTGGCGAAAAAATCAAGTTGATGATGGAAGAGCAAGCTGAGATTCATGAAATAAAAGATTTTATTTATGACATCTATAAAACAGATGAAGTGAAAGAGTTCTTAAAGAAAGCAAGCGATAAGCGAGTTCGTGAAATTGCAGCTCAATTGGGAACAGGCGTTCGCTTCTCCACACCATGTTTTGATGGCGCAAAAGAAGAAGATATTCGAGAAATGCTTCGCCTAGGTGACCTCGATGAAAGTGGCAAAACAACACTTTTTGATGGGATGACTGGCGATGCTTTCGCGGAAGAAGTTACTGTTGGAATCATGTACATGCTTAAGCTTCACCACCTTGTTGATGAGAAAATTCACGCTCGTTCAACAGGTCCTTACTCACTAGTTACTCAGCAGCCACTCGGTGGTAAGGCTCAGTTTGGTGGGCAAAGACTCGGGGAGATGGAAGTTTGGGCACTTGAAGCATATGGTGCAGCTTACACACTTCAAGAGTTCCTAACCGTTAAGTCTGATGACGTTATTGGTAGAACTCGAATGTATGAATCTATCGTTAAGGGAGAGCAAGTTCTAGAGCCTGGTTTACCTGAATCATTCAACGTTTTGATTCGTGAACTTCAGGCATTATGTCTTGACGTAAAACTTGAAGAGAATAACGAAGAAGAAAGCTTTAACTAATTTTTGAGGGTAAAAAATGAAAGACCTTTTAAACTTTTTTGATAAACCAAAAGATCCAATTAGCGTTGAAGCTGTCTCTATTAAGATGGCTTCGCCAGACACTATACGTGAGTGGTCTTTTGGAGAAGTTAAAAAGCCAGAGACAATTAACTACAGAACTTTCAAGCCTGAAAAAGACGGCTTGTTCTGTGCGAAAATCTTCGGCCCTATAAAAGATTACGAATGTATTTGTGGAAAATACAAAAGAATGAAGCATCGTGGTGTTGTTTGTGAAAAGTGTGGCGTTGAAGTTACTCTTTCAAAAGTTCGCCGTGAAAGATGTGGTCATATTGAGCTTGCAGCTCCAGTTGCTCACATTTGGTTTCTCCGTTCACTTCCTTCAAGGTTGGGGGCTCTTCTTAACTTAACACTTAAGGAGCTTGAGAAAGTACTTTATTACGAAGCTTATATTGTCACTCAATCAGCAACTGACGAAGTAGACGGTGGTTTAAAAATAGGCCAGGTCATTACTGAGCAACAATACTTTGATCTAAAAGAGCAAGCTATTGAATTTGAAGCCGGAATGGGTGGAGAAGTTGTTAAAGATCTTTTGAGAAAAATTGATCTTGATACTGATAATAAAGAACTTAGAAGAGGTCTTAATTCTGCTACGACAGAAATGGCTCGTACTAAATTTATCAAACGTCTCAAAGTCGTTGAATCAATTCTTAAATCTGACAACAGACCTGAATGGTTTATGATGGATGTAATTCCGGTTCTTCCTCCTGACTTGAGACCTTTGGTCCCTCTAGAGGCTGGACGTTTTGCAACTTCTGACCTTAACGATCTTTATAGAAGAGTTATTAACAGAAATAATCGTCTTAAAAGACTAAAAGAATTAAATGCACCTGAAATTATCATTAGAAATGAAAAGAGAATGCTTCAGGAAGCGGTTGATGCTCTATTCGACAATGGTCGTAGGGGTAAAGTTTTTACGGGAGCAAACAAGCGTCCATTGAGATCACTCTCTGACATGCTTAAGGGTAAGCAAGGACGTTTTCGCCAAAACCTTTTGGGGAAACGTGTTGATTACTCTGGTCGTTCAGTTATCGTTGTTGGTCCAAACCTGAGGCTTCATCAATGTGGTCTGCCAAAGTTAATGGCCCTTGAACTATTTAAACCATTTATTTACCACAAACTAATTGAAAGAGGTCACTGTACAACTATTAAAGTTGCAAAACGTATGGTTGATCAACAAAAAGAAGAAGTATGGAACATTCTTGAAGAAGTTGTTCAAGAGCACCCTGTACTTCTTAACCGTGCACCTACTCTTCACAGGCTTGGTATTCAAGGTTTCGAACCAGTTCTGATTGAAGGTAAAGCAATTCAACTTCACCCACTCGTATGTACAGCTTTTAACGCTGACTTTGATGGTGACCAGATGGCCGTTCACGTACCACTCTCTCTTGAGGCTCAAATTGAGTGCCGTATTTTGGCGATGTCTACAAACAACATTCTTTCTCCGAAAGATGGATCACCAATTATCGTACCTTCACAGGATATTGTACTTGGCCTTTACTACATGAGTAGAGTTCGTCCATTTGCTCGTGGATATGGCAAAACATTCTCTTCTAAAGAAGAAGCGCAGTTTGCTTATCATTCGGGTAACCTTCACCTTCAAGCTCCTATCAAAGTAAGAGTTGAGGGTGAGATTATTGAGACAACTGTTGGTAGAACATTTATTTATGACGTTATTCCAACGTGTCTTAAATATAATGATATTAACAAGGTCCTTGGTAAAAAGGAGCTCGTTAAGCTGATTGATCTTGCTTATAGAGTCGGAACAGAAAAAGAAACTGTTCTACTAGCTGATGCATTGATGAGACTAGGTTACCACTACTCAACAAAAGCGGGTATTTCGATTAACGTTAACGATATGACGATTCCTGCGGCTAAAGTTGATATTCTCAATGAAGCATATGGTGAAGTTGATCGTATAACTGAAGAATATAATGAAGGTTCGATCACCAATGGTGAGAGATACAATAAGGTTATTGATGTTTGGTCTCAAGCTAATGAGGTCCTTACAAAAGTAATGCTTGAAAAAATCTCTAAGGACGTTTTTGTAAATGAAAAAGGTGAGACAGAAGAAGCTCCTTCTTTTAACTCAATTTTCATGATGGCAAACTCTGGTGCAAGGGGTTCAACAACTCAAATGAGACAGTTAGCTGGTATGCGTGGTCTTATGGCCAAGCCTTCGGGGGAAATTATTGAAACCCCAATTACTTCTAACTTCCGTGAAGGACTTTCGGTTCTTCAATACTTTTCTTCAACTCACGGTGCCCGTAAAGGTCTAGCTGATACGGCCCTAAAAACTGCCAACTCTGGTTATTTGACTCGTCGTTTAGTCGACGTTGCTCAAGATGGTATTATTAGACTCGAAGATTGTGGTTCTAATGATGGCATTATTCTTAACTCTAGAATTGAAGCGGGTGAGATTGTTGAAGACGTAACAGAAAGAGTGATGGGACGTACAACTGCAGGTCCAATCCTTAACGCCAATGGTGAGGAAGTTCTTCCATCTAGTTACGTATTAACCGACGTTGATATTCCTTTATTGAAAGAACACGAGATCGATCAGATTAAAGTTAGAACAGTTCTAACTTGTAAAGTTCGCTACGGATTTTGCGCTAAGTGTTTTGGCCGAGACCTGTCTCGTGGAACTCTTGTTAGTATCGGTGAGACAGTAGGTATTATTGCAGCTCAATCTATTGGTGAGCCTGGTACTCAGCTTACGATGCGTACTTTCCACGTAGGTGGTACTGCAACTGCTGGTGCTCAAGTTAATAAAACTGAAGTTAGAACAGCTGGTATTATCCACTTTGATAACGTAAATGTTGCAAATACTTCTGAAGGCGGCATGATTATTATGAACAAGGTCGGTGAGATTCTTGTAAAAGATAATACTGGCGTTGAAAAAGAAAGATATCCTGCTGTTTATGGAGCAAAAATCTTCTTTAAAGAAGGCGACGAAGTTAACGTCGGTGATAAGATTATTGAATGGGACCCGTTCTCAATTCCGATTCTTACAGAAGTTGGTGGTGTAGTTAAGTTTGAAGACATTGTTGTCGGTCAAACTATTAACGAAGCTGTTGACCCTGTAACTGGTTTAACGACAAGAATAGTTTCCGAGTCTAAAGATCCATCTCTTCAACCTAGAATTTCTGTTGTTGATAAAGATGGTGGGCCAATAACGATCCCTGGTACCAAGAGACATGCAACCTATCGTCTTCAAACTGGTGCTAACATAATCGTTCAAGAGGGCGAAACTGTTGGTGTTGGTGTTGCTCTTTCTAAAGTTGGTAGAGAGACAACAAAGACAAAAGATATTACTGGTGGTCTTCCAAGGGTTGCGGAGCTTTTTGAAGCACGTAAGCCTGCAAATGCCGCACAAATTTCTGATGTTGCTGGTACTGTTGAATTTGGACCAGAATTAAGAGGTAGTAGAAGAATTATAATAAGACCTGATGATGGGTCTGATCCTGTAACTTATACAGTCCCTAAGGGTCGCTTTGTTGCTGTTAACGAGGGTGACTACGTGAGATCTGGAGAGCCAATTATGGATGGTCCTTCTAACCCTCATGACATTTTAAGAGTTAAAGGAATTAAAGAGCTTGCACGCTATATCGTTGATGAAATCCAAGAGGTTTATCGCCTTCAAGGGGTTAAAATCGATGATAAGCACATTGAGGTTATCGTTTCTCAGATGTTGAAAAAAGTTGAAATTACTAATGTTGGTGATTCTGGCTTAGTCATTGGAGATTCGATCACTAAGGGTGAGCTCATTGAAGTTAATGAAAGACTAGAAGCTGAAGGGTTAGATCTTGTTCAAGCAAGACCATTACTTCTTGGTATCACTAAGGCCAGTTTGACGACAGAATCTTTTATCTCTGCAGCGTCATTCCAGGAGACAACTAAAGTTCTTACACAAGCTGCGCTTGAAGGTAAGAGAGATGCTCTTCGCGGCCTAAAAGAAAACGTCATAATGGGACGTTTGATTCCAGCAGGTACGGGATTATCAAGATATAGAGACTTTGATGCCGCAATTAACGATTCAGCAAGTGCTGAGAACGAAGAATCGGTTACACTGACGCTGTAAATTACTTGTGCTAGCTAGTTTGGTGTGCTACATCAACTAGCTAGATTAGTAGCTAATGTAGAAGTGAGCCGTAGGAAGGAGTTGTAGGATGCCTACTATTAACCAATTGATTAGAAAGGGTCGTAAAGACAAGTTTACAAAAACTAAGTCACCCGCCCTAAAAGCCTGTCCTCAAAGACGTGGCGTATGTACTCGTGTTTACACGACAACCCCAAAGAAACCAAACTCAGCGATGAGAAAGGTTTGCCGTGTTCGTTTAACATCTGGTTTTGAGGTCACCTCATATATCGGTGGAGAAGGACATAATCTTCAAGAACACTCGATTGTTCTTATTAGAGGCGGAAGGGTAAAAGATCTTCCAGGTGTTCGATATCACACAATTCGTGGCGCTCTTGATGCTACTGGTGTTGATAAAAGAAACCAACGTCGTTCTAAGTACGGTGTTAAAAAGCCTAAGAAGTAATTTTTAACGTACTCTTTTGTCTGATTCTTGGGCACTAGAGAGTAATCTGGCAAATGTCAGGTGAAGAAGGAGTTTATATGAGTCGTAAGCATAGAGCAGTCCCTCGTCTGGTATTACCAGACCCACGCTACCAAGATGTAGTAATTACAAAGTTCATCAACTCTCTTATGTTTGGTGGAAAAAAATCTACAGCCGAGAAAATTTTCTACGGAGCTTTAGAGATCGCAGAAACAAAAACAGGTGAAGAGCCTTTGAAACTTTTCAAAAAAGCTCTTTCAAACGTAAAACCTGCTGTTGAGGTAAAGTCACGTCGTATTGGTGGTGCTACTTACCAAATTCCAGTAGAAGTACGTCCAAATAGAAGACAGTCTCTTGCTATTCGTTGGTTGCGTGACTACGCAAGATCAAGAAACGGAAAAACAATGACGGAAAAGCTTGCTGAAGAGTTCATCGATGCAGCTAACAACCGTGGTGGATCTGTTAAGAAAAGAGAAGATGTCTACAAAATGGCTGAGGCCAACAAGGCATTTGCTCACCTTAAGTGGTAAAAATTATTTAATTCTAAGATTTTTAAAAGGCTTCTTTGGTTCTATACTCGAGAAGCCTTTTTTTACGTTTATTAAATGTCTCCCTAAAGAGAGAAAGCATGTCTAGTTATTTAGAGAACATTCGAAATATTGGAATTATGGCCCATATTGATGCGGGCAAGACGACCACTACTGAAAGAATCCTTTTTTATACAGGAAAAAATTATAAAATTGGCGAGGTCCATGATGGCGCCGCCACTATGGACTGGATGGTGCAGGAGCAGGAAAGAGGTATAACGATTACTTCAGCTGCTACAACCTGTAAGTGGAAGAATAATATAATTAATATAATAGATACCCCAGGGCATGTTGACTTCACTATCGAGGTGGAGAGAGCGTTGAGAGTTTTAGATGGTGCTGTTGGTGTCTTTGATTCTGTACATGGTGTTGAGCCTCAGTCAGAGACTGTTTGGGCCCAGGCGGATCGTTACCATGTTCCTCGATTAGCTTTTTGTAATAAAATGGATCGTGTTGGGGCTGACTTCAGTAATTGTGTCGAAGAAATTAGGAACAAGCTTAATAAAGTGGCCTGCCCTATACAGCTTCCTATTGGTGCTGAGGATACCTTTTCAGGGGTTATTGATTTAGTAGAAATGAAGGCAATAACTTTTAAAAGTGAAGACCTTGGCGCTTCTGTTTCTATTGAAGAAATCCCCGAGGATATGGTTGAATCTGCTGAGTTAGCAAGAGAAGAATTAATCGAGACGTTGGCTGATTATAGTGACGAATTTGCTGAGAAGTATTTAGGCGGATTGGAAATAACCAACGACGAAATCAAAGAAATAATAAGAAAAGCAACTATTAACGATTTTTTTATTCCGGTCCTATGTGGTTCTGCCTTCAAGAATAAGGGCGTACAGCCATTACTTGATGCTATAGGCGACTATCTCCCCTCTCCTCTCGATAGAGGTGAGGTTAAAGGAGTTAGTGGCAAGGATAATGAAAAAATCGATGTCAGAAAACCTGACCCTGATGAATTATTTTCTGGCCTGGCTTTTAAAATTACAACAGACCCTTTTGTTGGCCTCTTAACTTATGTGAGAATTTATAGCGGTGAAATTAAGGTCGGACAAAATATTTATAACCCGTTGAAAAAGAAAAAAGAACGTATAAATAAGATCCTGCAAATGCACGCTGATAAACGAACTGAGCTTGAAACGGCCAGGGCCGGTGATATCGTGGCATTGTCGGGTATGAAGTTCACAACTACTGGTGAAACTCTTTGTACGGATCATAAACCAATAATTTATGACCTCATGGAGTTTCCAGAGTCAGTTATTTCCGTAGCGATAGAACCAAAAACAGCGGCAGATGAGAAAAAACTTCTGGCCACTCTAGACCAGTTAAAAATTGAAGATCCCAGCTTTAGTTTTAAAAATAACCCGGAAACTGGTCAGCTACTTATTTATGGGATGGGAGAGCTCCATCTTGAAATTATAGCTGACAGATTAAAACGAGAATTTAAAGTTGGCGTAAATGTAGGTAAACCTCAAGTTTCTTACAGAGAAACAGTTTCTAGTTCTTCTGAAGCTGAGTCACTTTTCAATAAGGAACAAGCAGGTAAAACTCAGTTTGGACATGCGAAGGTAAAAGTAGAGCCTTTTGATGGAAAGGGAACAATTCAATTTGAGTCTGAAGTTCCCATTAAACAACTACCTAATGGATACATTGAAGCTATTGAAAAGGGGATTCGCGATACTGCGCCAGGTGGAGCTCTTGCTGGTTATCCAATGATAAATTTAAAAGTAACTCTTCTTCAGGCTAAATATAACGAAGATGATAGTTCAGAGGTTGCTTACGTGATTGCAGCTTCACAGGCTTTCATGGATGCTATAAGAAAAGCCAACTTGGAGTTGTTGGAACCCATAATGGATTTAGAAATAATTACACCTTCAGAATATACTGGAGATGTGATTTCAGATATTAATCAAAAAAGAGGACATATCAACAGTATGGGGGCAAAGCAAAATAAAGAGCTGATACATGCTGAAGTACCCCTCGCGGAATTGTTTGGCTACTCGACAGACTTAAGGTCAAAGTCACAGGGGAGAGCTAGCTTTTCTATGGAGTTTGCAAAGTATCAAATTGTTGCTAAAGATTTGGCAAAAAAAGTTTTAGAATCGAAAGGTATTTATATTTAATTTAAGGAGATAATTATGGCTAAGGAAAAATTTGATAGAAGTAAACCCCACGTAAACATCGGAACAATTGGTCACGTTGATCATGGGAAGACGACGCTTACAGCTGCAATCACAATGACAATGGCAGCTTTAAACGGTGGATCTGCAAGAGGTTACGCAGAGATCGACTCGGCTCCAGAAGAGAAGGCACGTGGTATTACAATTAACTCAGCTCACGTTGAGTATGAAACAAAAAACCGTCACTACGCTCACGTAGATTGTCCGGGTCACGCTGATTATGTAAAGAACATGATTACAGGTGCAGCTCAGATGGACGGAGCAATTTTAGTTTGTTCAGCAGCTGATGGTCCAATGCCACAGACAAGAGAGCATATTCTTCTTGCTCGTCAGGTTGGTGTACCAGCGATCGTAGTTTTCATGAACAAGGTTGATCAGGTAGATGATGAAGAACTACTTGAGCTAGTTGAAATGGAAATTAGAGAGCTTCTTTCTTCTTACGACTTTCCAGGTGATGATATTCCAATTATCGCGGGATCAGCACTTGCGGCAGTAGAAGATAGAGATGCAGCGATTGGTAGAGATAAAGTAGCGGAGCTAATGGAAGCGGTTGATAGCTATATTCCAGAGCCAGCTCGTGATATCGATAAGGCATTTTTAATGCCAGTAGAAGATGTTTTCTCAATTTCAGGTCGTGGTACGGTTGTAACAGGTCGTATTGAGCGTGGTATTGTGAACATAAACGAAGAAATAGAGATCGTTGGTATTCGTGACACTGTAAAGACGACAGTAACGGGTGTTGAGATGTTCCGTAAGCTTCTTGATCGTGGAGAGGCAGGGGATAACGTAGGTCTTCTACTTCGTGGTACTAAGAGGGAAGATGTGGAGCGTGGCCAGGTACTTTGTAAGCCAGGTTCAGTAAACCCACACAAGCACTTCAAAGGCGAAGTATATATTCTTTCAAAAGATGAAGGTGGACGTCACACTCCAATCTTTAAGGGTTACCGTCCACAGTTCTACTTTAGAACAACAGACGTAACAGGATCGATCAAGCTTCCAGAAGGTGTTGAGATGGTAATGCCAGGAGACAACACTTCATTTGAAGTAGAGTTGATTCAACCAATAGCGATGGAAAAAGGTCTTAAGTTCGCGATTCGCGAAGGTGGACGTACTATCGGTGCTGGAACTGTTTCAGATATTATCTCGTAAATACAAATAGTTACGGGGCGATTTTAAAAAGCCCCTAAAAAAAATGCGGCCTAGCGCAAAAAGCTATGAAAAGCATTTGACATTGGGCCGCAAAAACCTTAAAAGTGTGCTTCAAAAAAAATTAGGAATGGTTGAGAATGAAAGCGTCTAGATTGCGAATAAAATTAAGAGCCTATGATCACAAGTTACTAGATAATTCTGTGAATGAGATTGTTCAGACTGCGAAAGAGACTGGTGCAAGAGTTGCTGGTCCTATCCCTTTACCAACAGAAATAAATAAGTTTACAGTTCTTCGTGGACCTCACGTTAACAAAAAGTCTCGTGAACAATTCGAGATGAGGACCCACAAAAGATTGATCGATATCGTCGATCCAACACAGCAAACCGTTGACAGCCTAATGAAGCTTGACCTGTCCTCAGGTGTTGATGTTGAAATTAAGTACTAGAGAGTGATTTGGGTTTAGACCCGCTATAAATTATTAACCCATGCACGCATCCCTGAAGTCAGGGTGATGCTGTGGAGGCCGAATGACCGAAGAAACAAAGTCAGTCGAAGAGACTGAAGCAAAAAATTCCAATGAAAGTACAGCTGCTGCTGTAGAATTATCTTCTTTTTATGGTATCAAAGCTGGGATGACTCGTATTTTTGACGAAGAGGGTAATCACGTTCCCGTTACAGTAATCAAGCTTGAGCCAAACTTCATCACACAAATCAAAACAAAAGAAAATGACGGATACGAAGCCTATCAGGTTGGTTATCAGGCAAAAAGAGAGAAGCTTGTTAACAAGCCAACTAAGGGTCGTTTAGCGAAAGCTAATATTAAGGCTGGCTTAACAAAGTTTTCTGAGATTCGTGTTGAGGGCGTAAGTGATGATGCTCTTGGAAAAGAAGTTTCATTAAATATGTTTCCAGCAACAACAATGATTGATGTAACAGGAAAATCAAAGGGTAAAGGTTTTCAGGGTGTAATTAAGCGTTATAACTTTGCTGGTGGACCAAAAACTCACGGATCAAAATTCCATAGAACTACAGGTTCTATCGGTAACAGAGCCACTCCTGGACGTGTTTGGAAAAATAAGAAAATGCCTGGTCACATGGGTTGTGAAATAAAAACAACGCAAAATCTTCAAGTAGTAGAAGTAAATGCAGACAAGGGATATATGTTAATTAGAGGTTCGGTTCCTGGCAGTAAAAATAGCTGGGTAAAGATTTCTAAAGCAGTAAAGAAGTAACAGTTTAGTTAAGAGGATAATGAAATGACTGATATAACAGTTCTTAACTCAAAATTTGAAGATTCAGGGAAAATGTCTACAGCTGTAGCATTAGCTGCTGAAAATATTAAGGGACCTGCTGTTCATCAAGTTGTGAAAGCGACTCTGGCCGGTAGAAGACAAGGGACGCATTCCACTAAGACAAGAGCTTTTGTAAGCGGTGGTGGAGCTAAGCCTTTTAAGCAAAAAGGTACTGGTCGTGCTCGTCAGGGTACAATTCGTTCAGGTTTAATGGTTGGTGGTGCACGTGTATTTGGCCCATTGCCAAGAGACTATGATCAAAAAGTTAATAAAAAGGTAACTAAAGTAGCCATCCAGTCAATAATCGCAGACAAGCTACAGGCTGGAAAATTAATTGTCGTTGATAAGTTTGAGTCAAATGGCAAAACTAAGGAAATGTTTAAGACCTTGAACGACAAGGGTCTTTTGCCTGCCTTAGTGGTCACTCAGGAAAAAAGTGATCCTGCTTTAAGAGCCGCTAAGAATATTGAAAGAGCAACCTCATTACCTGTTGAACATTTTAGTGTTTATGCAGCAGTGAAATATGAAAATTTAATAATTGAAAAACAAGCATTGGAAACTTTGCTTAATCGATTGGTGTAACTATGGCCCAGTTAGAAGAAGTATTGAAGAAACCACTTATTACTGAAAAAACATCTATTATTGGTGAAAAAACTAATAGGTATGGTTTTGTTGTTGATTTAAAAGCAAACAAAAATCAAATAAGAGCCGCAATTGAAACTCTTTACGATGTAAAAGTTCTTAATATTAAGACAAGCATCATGCCTGGCAAAATTAAAAGAGCTGGCAAGACTGTTAAAAAAACATCTAAGACCAAGAAAGCTTATGTTCAATTAGCTGAAGGTCAAAAAATTGAGTTTTTTAAGGGCGTTTAATTAGGCTTGAGATAAGGAATTAGTAAAATGGCTATTCAAAAATTTAAACCAACCACTCCATCTCAAAGAGAAAAAGCAGTTGTAAATAGTGCGGACCTTACTAAAAAAGCAAAAGTCCTCAAATCTGCAATAGCTCCTCTTAAATCAAAAGCTGGACGTAATAACGCGGGTAGAATTACCACTAGACATAGAGGTGGTGGTGTTAAGAGACGTTATAGAATTATCGACTTTAAGAGAAATAAGGAAAATATTCCTGCATCTGTTGAAGCTATTTCTTATGACCCAAATAGAACCTGTAATATCGCCTTAATTGTATATGCTGATGGGCTTAAGACTTACATCTTGGCTCCACAAGGCTTGAAGGTTGGTGACAAGGTAATTAGTTCTGCAGAAGCCGATATTAAAGTAGGCAACTCAAAGCTACTTAAGGACATTCCTGTTGGTACCCTGATTCACAATGTGGAAATCAATCCAGGTGCCGGCGGCCAGATGGCTCGTTCAGCAGGTGCTTATATCCAGTTAATGGCAAAGGAAGGAAATGAAGTTCTTCTTAGAATGCCCTCTGGCGAGTTAAGACGTGTAAAAGACAACTGTCGAGCCACGATTGGCCAGGTTGGAAATATAGATCACGAAAAAAGAAACTTAGGTAAAGCTGGTGCTACTCGTAAATTAGGCTTTAGGCCAAGTGTACGAGGTGTGGCTATGAACCCTGTTGATCATCCGCATGGTGGTGGTGAGGGGAGAACTTCTGGTGGACGCCATCCAGTGTCTCCTTGGGGTATGCCAACTAAAGGTTATAAGACTAGAAATAACAAGAGAACTAACCGCTTCATCGTTAAGCGTAGAAAGTAATTAGGGAGAATTAGTATGGCCCGTTCATTAAAAAAAGGTCCATTTGTTGATACATCGCTCATGAATAAAGTAATTGCTGCTAGTGATGATAGTAATAAATCAAATAAAGTTATTAAAACTTGGTCACGTCGCTCAACGATTGTACCTGAGTTTATTGGATTAACATTTGCTGTTCATAACGGGAAAAAGTTTATTCCAGTTTATGTTACAGACAATATGATTGGACACAAGTTAGGTGAGTTTGCATTGACACGTACCTTTAATGGTCACGGTGCAGATAAAAAGAAAAAGTAATTTAAGTCGAATTAATAGGAGAGGGTCATTATGGCCATTTTAGTAAAAAACAGTAGAGTCGGTATTGCACCACGCAAGGTAAGACAAGTTTGTGACCTAATTAGAAATAAGAGGGCTTCAGAGGCGTTAAAAGTATTGAGATTTTCTGAAAAAAAAGAAATCGCAATCATGCTTACTAAGCTTATCAATAGTGGACTTGCAATTGCTGCAGATTCTGAAAAATACGATATTGATAATCTCGTTATCAGTACTATTTTCGCTGACGAAGGACCTACTCTAAAAAGGATCCAGCCGAGAGCTCAGGGTCGTGCATTTAGAGTACGTAAAAGAACAAGTCACGTTACAGTTGAAATGAAGGAAGCGTAGGAAAAGTTATGGGACAAAAAGTACATCCATACGGATTTAGATTAGGTTATATTAAGGGTTGGAACTCAAATTGGTATGCTGATAAAACATCATACGCAAAAACCCTTCAAGAAGATTTGGCCATCAGAAAGTATATCGAAAAGCAAATGAAGAACGCTTCAGTTGCTAGTGTAGATATAGCCCGTACTTCCGACCAAGTAAAAGTGACTGTTTTCACGGCCAAGCCTGGTGTTGCTATTGGTAAGAAAGGCGCAGGTATTGAAAAGATAAGAATCGACCTAAAGAAATTAACTTCAGGAACTCTTATTTTTAATATAGCTGAGGTTAAGAGACCTGATGCAGATGCAAAACTTATCGCAGAGAATATTGCATCTCAGTTAGAAAAACGTGTTGCTTTCAGAAGAGCCATGAAAAAGGTTATTCAGTCAGCCTTTAGAGCTGGCGTTAAAGGAATTCGTGTTAGAACGGCTGGTCGCCTTGGCGGTGCTGAGATGGCAAGAGCTGAAGGTTACTCAGAAAGAAAAGTTCCACTACACACCCTTAGAGCAGATATTGATTACAATACTGCCGAAGCCCTAACAACATATGGGATTATTGGTGTAAAAGTGTGGGTATATAAAGGTGAGATTTACAAGTAAGTAAGTCTAAACAAAAAGACTATTGATGAAGTCGAGGTAGAATATGCTTAGTCCAAAAAAAGTTAAGTGGCGTAAACAGCAAAAAGGTCGCATGAAAGGCAAAGCCTATCGTGGAAATACTATCACATTTGGTGATTTTGCTATACAGGCCATGACATGTGGGTATATAACGAATCGCCAAATTGAAGCAGCTCGTATTGCAATGACCCGTAAGATTAAGAGGGGTGGTAATGTCTGGATCAAGATTTTTCCAGACAAGGTCCTAACTCGTAAGCCTGCGGAAGTTCGTATGGGTAAAGGTAAGGGGTCACCGGATAGTTGGGTGGCAGTTGTTAAGCCAGGGCGTGTTCTCTTTGAGATTAGTCACTTTGACCACGATCTTGCTAAAAGTGCTCTTAGGTTAGCGTGCTATAAGCTCCCTGTTAAAACTAAGATTATACAAAAAGTAACTGCTGAGAGTGCAAGCTAAATAAGGCGCGAGGATATTATGGCAGAAGTAATGAAGTTCACTGATTTAAAAAAGATGGATGCAAAAGCGATTGATGCAAAAGTGTCTGAAATTAAAAGAGAAATCTTTAATATGAAAATGGAGAAAGCAACTTCTGGGCTTGAAAAACCTCATAAGTTAAAGGTTCAAAAAAAGAACATTGCTAAACTCTTAACAGCTAAAGCAGCTAATAAATAGAAGAGATAAGGTTTTAAAATGACTGTAGAAACAAAGTTTAAAAGAAAATTATACGGTGTAGTTACTTCAGATGTTAATGACAAAACTATTGTCGTTAATGTTGAGAGAAGGTTTAAGCACAGAACTTATAATAAGTTCGTATCTCAATCTAAGAAGTATCATGCTCATGATGCAGAAAACACGGCAAAGGCTGGAGATAGAGTAGCTATCATTGAATCTAGACCTTATTCGAAAAAGAAGAAGTGGGAACTCCTTAGTATTAACTAGGATTTAAAAGTTAGAAGTGGTTCGGAGATAAAGTCATGATCCAAATGCAGACAAAGCTAGATGTAGCAGATAATTCAGGTGCCAAAGTTGTTAAGTGTGTAAAAGTGCTTGGTGGCTCAAAAAGAATGAGTGCTGGGCTTGGCGACATTATAGTTGTAGCCGTTCAACAGGCATTACCTGGTGGAAAAATTAAAAAAGGTGAAGTTAAAAAAGCGGTAATCGTTAGAACTTCTTATCCAATCAGAAGAGAAGATGGTTCATATATACGTTTTGATAAAAACAGTGCCGTTATTTTAAACGCTAATAATGAGCCTGTTGGGACACGTATTTTTGGGCCCGTAGCTCGTGAGTTAAGAGCTCGTAATTTTACAAAAATTTGTTCACTGGCTCCAGAAGTACTTTAGTCAGAAAAAGGTTGATATATGCAAAAGCTAAAAGTTAATGATGAAGTGATTGTTGTTGCAGGAAAAGACAAAGGGAAAACTGGTAAAGTTGATAAGATCAACTTTAAAAAGAACGAAGTGATCGTTGCCGGTGTAAACATTGTTAAAAAAGCACTTAAGCCTTCACAAGAAAATCCACAGGGTGGATTTGCAGAGGTAGAAAGACCTCTTCATGTTTCTAATGTAGCGGTTGTTAGTCCTAAGACTAAGAAAAGCACAAGAGTAAGAATTGAAGAGAAAGATGGGAAAAAAGTAAGAGTAGCTGTAGCGTGCGGTAGCGTACTCAGTTAATAAATATAGAGGCTATAATGAGTAGATTAAAAGAAAAATACAATAGCGAAATTAAAAAGTTAATGCAGGATAAATTTGGTTATAAAAATGTAAACCAAATCCCTAAAATCGAGAAAGTGATTGTTAACTGTGTCACTAAAGACTGTGTTACTAATTCAAAAGTTGTAGAAAGTATTAAGAATGACTTGGCTGCGATTACTGGCCAAAAAGCTATAACTGCAAAAGCGAAAAAATCAATTGCTTCCTTTAAAGTTCGTGAAGGGATGGATTTAGGGGCTTCTGTAACTCTTAGGGGTGAAAAAATGTATGAGTTTTTAGATAGACTCATCTCTATTTCATTACCACGTGTACGTGACTTTAGGGGCGTATCGCCTAAGGCATTTGACGGAAAAGGGAATTATACTCTGGGCTTAAAAGAGCAGATTATATTCCCAGAAATTAACTACGATAAAATTGATAAAGTTAGAGGAATGGGAATTTCAATTGTAACAACGGCTTCTAATAATGAAGAGGGTCGTGAGTTATTAACACAATTTGGAATGCCCTTCAGAAAATAAGGTGAGATGAGATGGCAAGATTAGCGCTAGTTGTAAAAAACGAAAGAAGAAAGAAGCAATCTCAAAAGCAGTTAGCTTTGAGAAAAGAGCTTAGAAAGAAAGTTCGTGATGAAAAGGTTTCTGAAGAAGAAAGATTCGAGGCTCAATTGAAGCTTCAGTCGCTTCCAAGAAATACATGCGAAAATAGAGTAAGAAATCGTTGTGAACTAACAGGTCGTTCACGTGGTTATTACAGGGCCTTTGGTCTATCAAGAATTAAGTTTAGGGAACTCGCTCTCCGTGGCATGCTTCCTGGTGTTACAAAGTCAAGCTGGTAAGGTCGGAGAATAAAGTTATGATGACAGATCCTATAGCAGATATGCTAACAAGAATAAGAAATGCAGTGCAGGCGGGCCATGATCGTGTTGAATTCCCAGCCAGTAGAATGAAAGCCAATGTTTGTAAAGTTTTGAAGGACGAAGGTTATATTCGTTCATTTAAAATTATAGCAAAAGGTAAGGCTGATATAAGAATTAAGGTCCTATTTAAAGAGGACGCTATTGTTGGATTAGAAAGATATTCAAAGCCAGGTCTAAGACAGTATAGAAGTTATAGAGCAATGCCAAAGGTTTTAAGTGGTCTTGGTGTATCTGTGATTTCAACTTCTCAAGGTGTGATGAGCACAAGAGAAGCAAAGTCAAAGAAGATTGGTGGAGAAGTAATCTGTAGTGTTTGGTAAATACTAAGATAAAGAGGAATTAAAGATGTCACGTATTGGAAAAATGCCTGTTGGTGTACCAGATAAAGTTGAAGTTAAGGTTAATGGTTCTCACGTAGCTGTTAAGGGCCCAAATGGACAACTTGAGTATACATTTACTGACAGTGTAAACATTGTTTTAAAAGATAAAGAAGTTACGGTTACTCCTATTGATAAGACTAAGAAAAGTCTTTCGTTGTGGGGAACGACTAGAACTCTTATAAGTAATATGGTTACAGGCGTGTCCCAGGGATTCACTAAGTCTTTAGAATACACAGGTGTTGGTTACAAGGCTGCAGTTTCTGGAAACACACTTACTTTGAGCCTTGGTTATTCTCACCCGATTGAGTATGCCCTTCCTGCGGGAGTAAGTGCAAAAGTAACAAAAAACGTAATTGATATTAGCGGTGCAAATAAAGAACTTGTTGGATTTGTTGCAGCTAAAGTTCGCTCATTTAGACCACCAGAGCCTTACAAGGGCAAAGGTGTTAAGTACATTGATGAGCATATTATCAGAAAAGCTGGTAAGACCGGTGGTAAAAAGTAATAGGAATTTGAGTAAGTAGGACAATAAAAATGAGAAAGCCAAACGGAAAAGTAAAAAGCGAATCGCAAAGAAAACGTCTTAGAAGAAAACTTTCTATTAGAAAGAAAATTTCTGGCGATTCTGAGAGACCCCGTGTTTGCATCACTAAGTCTAGCAAGAACCTTTTTGTACAAGTTGTTAATGATGATGAAAGTCAGACACTTTTTTCAGTTCAGACATTTGGTAAAAAGGCTGTTGTGGCAAAGGCTAATAAAGATGGAGCTAAGCTCGTCGGTGCCAAGGTAGCTGAAGAGTTAAAAGGAAAAAATATCTCTAAGATCGTTTTTGACCGTTCAGGTTACAAGTATCATGGAGTTATTGCAGCTCTTGCTGATTCAATTAGAGAAAACGGAATTCAAGTTTAATCCTTGAGGAAAGATATGAGCGAAGAAAATAAAACAGAAGAAGCCCAAGTAAATGCTGAAGTTAAAGTTGAAGCTACTGCTGATAAAAAAACTGAATCAAAGGGTAAAAGACGCCCTCAGGCTCCTAGAAAACCAAGAGCGCCTATGGCACCTCCTGAATTTGAAGAGAGAGTTGTTGCTGTAAATAGAGTTGCAAAAGTTGTTAAGGGTGGTCGTCGATTTTCATTCTCAGCACTAATGATTGTTGGTGATAAGAAAGGCCGTGTTGGTTATGGTTTAGGTAAGGCAAAAGAAGTGCCTGAAGCTATTCGTAAAGCTACACAGTGTGCACAAAAGAATCTTATCCATGTTCCATTAGATGGCGGAACAATCCCACATGAAATTCTCGGTGAATTTGATGCAGGAAAAATACTATTTAAGCCAGCAGCTCAAGGTACTGGTGTTAAAGCAGCCGGTGCTTGTCGAGCAATACTTGAGCTTGCAGGTGTAAGAGATGTATTAACAAAATCATTGAGAGGAACAAACCCTCACAATGTTGTTAAGGCAACTTTTAAGGCATTGTCTGATCTAAGATCAGTAGAAGAAATTGCAAAAGTTAGAGGAAAAGAGGCCAAAGGCCTTAGGTTATAAATAGGGTAAAATCATGACAAGTAAAAATATTACAGTTAAATTGAAAAAAAGTGTGATTAGCTGTACTGAAAAGCAAAAAGCATGTGTTAGAGGACTTGGTCTTAGAAAGACAGGAACTTCGCGAACTCTGGAAAATACTCCTGCTGTTCGTGGCATGATTAAAAAGGTTATTCACCTATTAGAAGTTGCAGAATAAAGCTCGAGAGGAAATTATGCTTACTTTAAATAATTTAAAAAGCCCAAAAGGCGCCCACAGAAATATAAAAAGAATTGGACGTGGGCAAGGTTCAGGTCAAGGTACTCAGGCTGGTAAAGGTCACAAGGGTCAAAAGGCTCGTGCTGGCGGCGGAGTTAGAACTGGTTTCGAAGGAGGGGCAATGCCTCTCTATATGAGATTACCAAAAAGAGGTTTCTCAAACGCTCCATTTCGTAATAACTTTTCTGAAGTATCTTTACGCCAAATTGAAAGTAAATTTGACGGTGGGGAAGTTACAAAAGCTGCTCTTATCGAAAAAGGCTTAATCAAAGGTGCTAATAGACAACTTCCAGTTAAGATTTTGGCAAATGGAGAGCTTACAAAAAAGCTTACTTTTGTTGGCATTGGCAAGTTTTCAAAATCTGCTCGCGAAGCTATTGAAAAGCTTGGCTGTGAGATCAAGGAATAAAATTCTGCTACAAAGGGAAGTCCTATAATGTCATCCGCTCAAGGAAAGATTGAAGAGCTAAAGAAAAAGATCTTTTTCACTCTCTTATTATTATTCGTTTATAGAATGGCATCACAAATACCAGTACCTGGTGTTAATGGTGCTGCTGTTCAATCTTATTTTGCCGAGTCTGGTGGCGGAATTTTTGATCTTATTAATACTTTTTCTGGTGGTGCCTTTAAGCGATTCTCAATACTCGCTCTAGGGATAATGCCTTATATTACGACATCAATTATCTTTAGCCTGTTAGGTGAGGTCATTCCTCAGCTTGCCGAGCTACAAGAAGATTCTGATGGGCACAAAAGAATTCAAAAGTGGACAAGATATGCAACTGTTGTTCTTTGTTGCGTCCAAGGTTACGGAATGGCTGCAGTTTTTGAGACTTTTAAAAGTCCTGGAGGCGTAGCTGTTATTCCTGAGCCAGGAATGCTTTTTAGATTAACGACAATGATTACTTTAGCTGGTGGGACAATGTTCTTACTATGGCTTGGTGAGAGAATTACAGAGTTTGGTCTAGAGAACGGTGTATCCTTAATTATTTTTGCAGGTATTGCTGTTGAGTTACCTACTGAAGTGATTCAAAAATTAACTCTTTTTAGAAACGGAGAGCTAAGTGGATTCAATCTACTGCTTTTCTTTGTAGTAATAGCAGTAGCATTCTATGTCGTAGCTTTTATTGAAAGGGCATTCAGAGGAATACCAGTTCAATATGCAAAGAAAGTCGTTCATAATCGTGTATATGGTGGAACTCAAACTCTACCAATGAGAGTTGATACTGGTGGAGTTATGCCAGCAATTCTTGCAAGTTCTCTATTGGCAGCTCCAGCAACATTCGCAAGTTTTGTACCGGCTGATAGTTGGATTAAGCCATACGTTGATCAGATTCAGCAAAGCCTTTATCCTGGCCAGTTATTATTCAATATTTTATTTGGCTTACTTATTATTTATATGGCCTACTTTTATGCACCAATTCAGTTTAAAACTAAGAAAGTTTCTGAAATGTTGCAAAAAAATAATGCTTTTATTCCTGGATATCGACCAGGTAAGCAAACGAAAGAATACCTTGATTACATGCTAAATAGGCTGACCTTTTTTGGCTCTTTATTCCTAGTCGTTATTTGTATTACACCTTCTCTAATTAGTGGCGCTCAAACGCGCTTCGGCGGTACGGCCATGCTGATCCTTGTATCAGTATCAATTAGAGTAATGATGAATATTCAATCATTTATGTATGCGGATAAGTATGAAACCTCACACAAGTCGAGAGGTAAATACAAGGGTGCAAACAGAAGGTTCTAGCTATGAAGCCACAACTGATTCTATTGGGAGCTCCCGGTTCAGGCAAAGGTACGCAAGCTGCTCGTTTGGTAAGCGAATTGTCATATAACCATATTTCAACGGGCGACCTTCTTCGTAGTGAAATAAAATCAGAATCTGAACTTGGAAAAAAAGTTCAGGGAATAATGAACGCAGGAAAATTGGTTGATGATAATACCGTTCTTGAGTTATTGAATGCAAATTGTGATTTAACGGCGAATGCTTATATTTTTGATGGTTTTCCAAGAAACTATGAGCAAGCAAATTTACTTGATACTGAAGTCATGAAAGATGCGAAAAGTAGTGCAGTTTATTTCGATATAGATCTTGATAAGCTAGCAGCACGCCTCACCAATCGCAGGACTTGTTCTGGATGTGGTGAAATATATAACCTTCTTTCAAAAGCTCCGGCAAAAGAAGGCGTCTGTGATCTTTGCGGTGAATCCTTGGCGCAAAGAAAAGACGATAATGAAGAAACGGTAAAAACGCGTCTTCAGGTTTTTAAGGATACTATAGACCCTGTGTTGGCCTATTACGAAGAATCTGGTCGGTTAGCGAGGATTGATGCCTCTCTAGCACCAGATGTTGTATTTGCTGCACTTAGAGATTTAACAGAAGCATAATTTTTAGTAGTAATTATATAACACTGTTACGTGGGCTTGCTTTATGGTTTTCAACCATATATATAGGCTAGACGTAAAAAAGGCTAATGTTTACTTATGACAGATAAAGAAGTCATCGAAGTTGAGGGAGAGGTTACAGAACTTCTTCCCAATACGAAATTTAAAGTAAAACTACCAAATGGGCACAATGTAATTGCTCATATTAGTGGAAAGATGCGAATGCATTTTATTAAAATTCTTCCTGGTGACAAGGTCTTGGTAGAGATATCTAGATATGACTTAACTAAGGGAAGAATAACTTACCGTAGTAAAGGTAGATAGCGAAAGCAAAGGAATTTGAAATGAAAGTACGCGCTTCGGTTAAGCCAATTTGTAAAGAATGTAAGGTTGTAAAAAGAAAGGGTATCCTTCGTATAGTTTGTAAGAAGAACCCTAAACATAAGCAAAAACAAGGTTAATACCTTAAAAGTGGGAGTGTAGCTATGGCTAGAATACTTGGTGTTGATATTCCTAGAAATAAGGTCATGAGAATTGCCTTAAGATACCTATACGGCGTTGGTCCATCCATTGCAGTAAAGGCTCTTGATAAGGCGGGTGTAGATCCATTAAAAAATTCAAATGATCTTACGGAAGAAGAAGTTCAAACCATTCGTAAAATTTTAGAAGAAGATTTCACTGTAGAGGGTGATCTCAGAAGAGAGGTAGGCCTTAACATCAAACGTCTTAAGGACATGGGATGTTATCGCGGAATCCGTCACAGAAGAAGCTTACCAATGAGAGGACAAAGAACTCATACAAACGCTAGAACGCGTAAGGGTCCTGCCGTCTCAATTGCTGGTAAGAAGTCTATTAAGTCTTTGAAATAAGGTAGGAGCGAAAAATGGTTAAGAAAACGGCTTCAAAGAAAAAAGTTAAAAAGAATATTTCCAGTGGAGTATGTCATATTCAGGCATCTTTCAATAATACGATCGTTACATTTACCGACACTCAAGGTAATGCTCTTGCATGGGCAAGTGCTGGCCAGCTAGGGTTTAGAGGATCGAAAAAATCAACACCATTCGCTGCACAGTCTGCTTCTTTAGAAGCTGCTAAGAGAGCAATGGAGCATGGTCTTCAGACTGTTGAGGTTCGAGTAAAGGGGCCAGGGGCTGGACGTGAAAACGCAATACGTGCTCTTGTTCA
>JAFMBV010000090.1 GCA_017858255.1 Bacteriovoracaceae bacterium | reverse complement strand
TCACCGACCTTATTAGCTCTAACAAAGTTCAGGCAAATTTCAATGGCTCAACCCTAGAGTTGATAATTGATAAAGTCTATGAAGCCTTTAGTCTCAGTGAGGATGAATTTTATTCTCTCTCCTTAAGAACTTTTCCTAATAATTACCAAGCAGAAATTGGTCTCTGGTTAACAGGAATTGGTGGTTGGATAGCTGGTCAGTCTAGATGTGGTAGTGCAGATGCCGTTTGTAAGGGGTGGTATCAAACAAATGGTATCCCATTAGGTCGCGTTTGTTCTCACATTCAGCCAAGTTTCACTAATAACTGTACGGGCGTCTTAAGAGACGAATATCGGAAACAATCTAAGACTCTTAGGCGTGACCTTAACTTTGATTACTCATTTCTCATCACTCACAGATTTAACTAAGGAGAATTAGTATGAACTATAAATATATCCTCGCTATGACACTCTTTGTTGTAATCCAACCAGCTTTTGCTTTTAGTAAGCTTAAAAACGGGTTTGAAACAATTACCTCAACCTACCTCATCCCCCTTGCGGGGGCGGTGGCAGGTGCCTCATTTATTCTCTTTGTTACTTTGTCTTTCTTTAAGCAGGACGAATACCAAAAGAAAGCGGCAAATGTAGCGATTCTATCAATCTTTGCTGGCTCAGGCCTTGAGCTGATTAGAAACCTTATTCAGAGCTTTAGCTAGGAGTCTCAGATGAGTAGAAATCAATTTCCCACATTGCTAAATCAGAAGGCAACAATGCTAGCAAGCCTCACAAGAGTTGACCTACTAGTTGTCGGCTCAAGTTACCTGATTCTTTCATGGATGAAAGTTCCAGGTCTTTACTCCCTTGGCATGATTGCTTTGATTTTAGTGTGTCTAAAATTTATAGGCAAAAGGCTAAAACAAGGGTTCTTTGCCCATTTAATGGATGACAAGAAGCTTTCTTGGCAATTTAAGCTTGGAGGCCATGATGAGTAAATCAACTTTCCCCATCCTAGAGGTAGAGGGGAATAGATTGACCTCCATTCACGGTGACGTCTCATGGTTTTATTCAATGCTCCCGTCAGATGCTTCTCAAATGGATGACATCGAAAGAACTGGATTTTTTGAATCATTGGCCCGAGGGCTAAATAACCTCAGTCTTGATTATTACTTCAAGTTTTACAAGGTTGGTGATTCTTCTTTTCTTGAAACTAATGGTTCACAACTTCCAAGCTTTTCAGGCATAGAGTTTATAGAGCAGAGTCAGCCTTTAGAATGCTTTTTCCAAACTGGTCAGATATTTTCTGAGGTTGGAATCTATGACGATTATGTAAGCTTTAACGGAAAATACCTAAGAGTCTTTTCTGTAAGTGAGTTTTCAGATGATGAGGCACATGAGCACCTAATCCCTCAAGATGTTGATTATGTTCTAAGCTTTAAAAAGAAAGCTAAAGATAAGTCAATTAATAAGCTTGAGAGAATTAGAACGGGACACCTATCAAGCTTTTTAAAGTCTAAAAGAGATATTTCAAGTGAGGGAGCCTATTCTCAAGCAGAAGAGCTTATGCATGATCTTATTCATGGAAGCGAGTCCATGTTTGAGATGGAGATGTTCTTTCTACTACGCTCTAATTCGCTAGAAGAGCTAAATTCGATGAGCGTGGCCTTTGTTGGTGAAATGCTTTCTCGTGGCATTAAAGTCTTTGCTGAGGGGCAATCCCTTAGACATTTTAAGTCAGGGCTAACCTCAATCTTTAATGAGCTTATTCCTGGAGTTAAGCCTCACCTTGGATTAAGAACACTCCCAAATAAGACAAGTCATCTTCGCTACCTCTTACCAGTTGAGAGAAGCTTTCTTATGGATGAAGGAATAGAACTTCATGACAACTCTGAAAGGCTTATCTACTTTGATCCATTCACAGATGCCATCAAAAACAGAAATATGCTTGTTACTGGCATAAGCGGTGGTGGTAAGTCTGTTTTTGTTAATAAGGTCGTCCATCACCTCATTGAAGATCATCCAACTGTCATCCTTGATAAAGGAGGCTCTTTTCGTAAGCTCACAAAGTATTACGGAGGAAGTAATCTTGAATATAAGTTCAATCCTTTCCAATTTAAAGATCCAATGTATCTCAGAGAGATTATTCTCTCTGCTGTTGATGCTGAAAAATTTGGGAAATTAGAAAAAGGAAAGCTTTTAAGGGCCATAAGAGAGGCCCTACCCAAAAGCGAATACTTCTTTGGACTTATAGATTATCTAAAAGAAGACTTCCCAGAGATTGATCTCTATTTTGAAGATTTTAAGGACTATATCAGTGATGACCATATTGATACAAAGAGTATCCTATACGTTGACGTAGAGAACTACCCAAAAAGCGTCATTGCACCAATTATCATCTTTATCTTGGAATACTTTAAGAATATCCCAGAAAAAGAGAAGATTCTTGTCTTTGATGAGTGTTGGAGCTTCCTTGGAGATCATAGTTCATACATTGACGAATGCTTTAGGACATTTAGAAAGACAGGTGCATTTCCAATAGCGATTTCTCAATCTCTTAAGGATTTCTCTAGTCTTGGAGATGATCTCGCTAATTCAATAACTAATAATTGCTATTTTAAAGTCTTCTTCCCTCAAGAGATAGAAGAGAGACACGATATCACTTCCTTTGATGTTGAAAATATTGGCTCCCTTGAGTTTCAAAAAGGCCTCTTTTCAGAGTGTTATCTGAAGTCCTCTGACAATAGGTTCAGAAAGATCATTAGAAACTACTTAACTCCCTTGGAGTTGGAGCTATTTCATACAGAAGCAGGCAAAGACAAAAAACTAGAGAGTTTTCTCTGTAAGTTTGAAGAGTTTTTCGACTCAAGTAAAGAGGCCATTGAAGCCTATGTGAGGTTACGCCATGAAAATTTTCAAAATAATAATGATTTTTACTTGGATGTTTAGCATGAGGGTAAATGCGAGCACACTTTTTTTACCTGATAGCGATACAGCGGCACTTGTGATGCTTGTCTCAAATACAGCTTCAACTGTTTCAAACACTCTTAAAATCTTAGAAGTCGCTAAAAAAACCAGTGACCAAATAGATAAATATAACTTTATCGCTATGAGACGCTATTTCATTGCTCGGCGTATAGAGCAACACGTTCTTGATATCACAGAAGCTAAGAAAATGAAGCCAAAAAACCTTCAAGAGATCAACCAAGTGATGCTTAGGCTCAAGATGAATCTGCAAGGGTTAAAAAGCAATATCGACTTTATGGCTAAGGATGTACTAGCAGCCGAAGACTTTACTGATCGCTATTGGGAGAAAGTCGTAAATTCTATGGCTGATGAACGTGAAGCGCATAATCAAGAGTTAATGAGCGCAAGTGAAGGCTCAATGAGTAAGCACACGCAAAACACGGCCATGAACACTGCCCTTAACGGAAAGATTCTCTCCAAAATGAGACGCGATAACCTTGAATACCAAAAAATAGACCTTGGTCTTAAAAAAAGCGAGACCGTAGAGAAGCTACGTCGAGAGGAGTTCTATAAAAGTTGGATTGGTGTTGATCGCAAAAAGGAAAATCTGGATGAGGTACTGACAGAAGGGGGGAAGCTATGACGAGTATAATGCGTGACCTTCTCTTGGTTCAAAGCTTCAATCTTAGCCTGCTCATCGAAGAATATAGGCTTTTCTTTTTAAGCCTTCTTCCAAGCGTTTTTATTTTAGCTGTCATTGTTGAATACTTTGATCGTCTAGAGCCATTTACTCTTGTTAAGAGAGCGTTTATTTCCATTTTAATCTTAACGACAGTAACCAGTGTTTATGAAAGCTCAATTGCTTCATCAATGGATACAGCTGATCAGGTTTTTAGAAGCCAAAAGCAAGGAAATATCCTTTTAATGGATCTTTTTGATGGTTTTAAGCATTGGGACAAAATTACAAAAGATAAAAAGAAAGACTTCTTTGAAGAGCGAAATGCATTTACTGGTGCGCTAGCTTTTTTGAAGTATCACCTTTTTGATTCATTCGTAAATGACGGCTTTACCGTAACGATTTACTTCATCACTAAACTTTGTTTTCTGATTTTAAAGGTTGTGTACTCCCTCGTTTATTATCTTGGATATGGGCTTATTGGGATTCCCTGCCTGATCTACCTATTTCCATCTATGGGAAATGTCCTTAGAGGGGCAATTCTAAGCTATTTGTGGTGCTTAATTATCCCTCACGTCCTTGTTTTTATCATCTCTATGATTGGAACAGAAATTAATAAAGGCTATGTTTCAGGTCATATTATTGGTGGCTCTATCATGGGGACAACTCTTCTCTTTATTCTGACCTTATTTATCGCTTTTACCCCATTAATTGGGGCCATGATTTTAAATGGAAGCGGTATCTCACAGGCCGGTGGAATTATCGCCAGTATCGGGGCCAATTACGTTATGAATCTACCAAAGAATACTGTCAATAATGCTGCCATGTTGGCTATAGGTGGACCACTAGGTCCTAAGGCCATGTTTGCAAAGGGATTGGCCAAGGGTGGGTATCAATTTGCTAAAAAAGCAAAAATACCAGGCTTTAATAAGTTTTCCTCAAATGGTTCTAGTTCTCATCAAGCACCAAGGCGTCCTGAGCGAGCTAAGCCCGCAGGGCTTGGTAATACACATATAAAAGGTCATATCCCACCAAATGTTAATGATTCGGACTATGTGACCCTTAAAAACTCTAATAAATCATCTGGAGTTGATTTTATTTCAGCTCCCACAAGAAAGAACCCTGCTTATAAGTCTGAGCAAGCTCATCAAATTAACCCAACAGAGTCTAAAAACAAGCAAAGCAATAAAAGGAGTGTAAGTAATGGAACAGTACAAAAGCATGGCCAAGTCCATCGACCACCTCAAAAGACCTCTCATATACATCGCTCTAATAAGCGCACTAACTCACGTCCTTATTCTAGCCACAGGAATATTAATCAACCATCACGAAGACAATAAAAGGTTTAGTGCAATGGAAACCTGTTACATGGGAATGAGAGAGCTATTTGACAACAATCCAACGGAAAAGCTTTTTAACAAGTCTGTCTTAAAGGACGCTAAAGAGCATACCTTTGATATTGAAGAAATTGGACTCATAAAGCAATTAAGTGGCTTTCGTTGTGATGTTGTGGCCAAAGATAGCAAAGGTCATAGAAGTTTTCGAGTTGCTTTGGAGAAAAACGCAAGCTTTCCTCATTTCTACAAGATCGCTGATGTAAAAGAGCAAAGGCTCGCCTCTCGTTATCAATGGGAGGACTCACTATGATCTATTACATCATTACGGGACATATTTTTACGATTTTTCTTTCCATGTCTCATCTTACTAGCGTGAACTTTCCAAACAAAGTTCAGGACTATGTAGGAGGTCAAGAAGGAGATTTTAAAATTTATGAGCTGAATAAAGGCAAAAGTCTTGTCTATGAAACAAAAAAGAAAGGGTTCAGCCGTAACTTCATAACCTTTTTAAAAGAGGAAAAATACCACTTTAACCTGAAATACAGTGAAGAATTTTCAAATAAGGACGTTGAGATTCGTAAGGCCGAAAGGTGTACTTACTTTACTCTCTTAAAGGAAACTAAAGAATACCAGCTTTTTGAATGTCCCAAATCAATATTTTTTGTAAATAAGAACAAAAAGCCAGTTAAGGTCAATGAGCTAACAATTAAGAGAAAGAGCTACTTATCTAAAGGGCCTCCCATCTATTTAGATGAAAAGTTGATCTATTACCAAGGGCGAGCTCTATGAAGTGGCTAGTTGTCTTAATTTTTCTACATTCAAACGCTCAAGCAGGATTTAGTGAGATGCCTGCTTCTAACCGTTACCAGTATAAGAAGCCAGCTCCGAAGAAGGTTCAAAAAAGAGTTGTTAAAAAGAGCAACAAAAATGAAATTGATGAACATACTAAGAGTCTTCTTGAAAAGGATCAGGCGATCCTTGAGCTATTAAAGAAGTCTGAGAAGCGAGTCATTGTGAGGAAGAAGGAAGATAAGGTCACGGCGCTTACACGCGAACGTGGAATTCTTCTAAATTCAGTTCTGGCCATGAATGTTAAGCCTTCTAAGTTCATCGTAAGAATTAATAGTGAAAGCTTTGATCTAAATGGTGCTGAGCTTCGTTGTCTTGGATTTAGCTTTGAGAAACGAGTCCCTAGTCAATGTGATCTACTCGTTATGGATGGTGAAGAATATGACGTTGATGTAGATATTTGGGACTTAGACGGGGCTGAAGGAATCATTGCTGATTACTACTACTCAGGTGAAGAGAAAACCTTTCTTACTTCTTCATTTGCGTCATTTTTAGGAGCTACCTTTGACGTGGCGAAGGGCGGAGTAAGTTCACCTTTTGGAACCTTCAATCAAAATACAGCAAAAAATGAAATTATGGACGGCTTAAGCGGCATTGCAACAAATGCTAAGAATAAAATCATTGAGTCAGGGGAGCGAAACTTAACGATCTCTTATGTGAACTCAGGAAAAGAGGTTCTTGTCTTTTTTAATAAGTCTTTAAAGCTAGGTGGAGAATAATATGAAAACGATAATCTTAGGAATTTTAATTCTAAGTGTGACTTCATGCTCAACCATGAAGAAAACTCTTATCTATAGCTCTTTAGCTGGTGGAGCAACAGGGGCTACGGCAGGAGCCATGCTAAGTCCTAACAAGGAAAGTCGTGGTGCCAATGCGGCAGTCTTTGGACTTGTTGGAGCAGGACTAGCGGCTCTTGCTGGCTATGCCCTTTATAAGGATGATCCTCGAAACTATAAGCTCGATCAAATGCTCCATGAAGAGAAGAAAGCTGCAGTTCCTTACGATCCTAATGAAATTGAGATAGGTCTAGGAAATTTCAAAATAGATGCCAATCTCAGCAAAGAAGAAGCTTACAAGGTTCCAGTTAAGGAACTACCTGAAAAGCTTAAGGGCAAAGTTAATAGACAGTTTCTTATCAAATATCAATCTAAAGAGCGTTACGTAAAAAAAGGGAACAAAACCTTCTATATTCCGGCCTTTGATGTTTACGAACACGCCTACGGAGAGACACCTGATTCAATAAATAGCAACTTAGAAGGAGATAAAAATGGGAAATAAAAAACAACAGTCAGGAGACTTTGGGCTGGGAGAAGCACTCGTTCCTGTAATTGATCTTATGTCAGAGATACTTTTAAAGCTAAGCCAATTAATGGCCTCAGGACTTGTTCTAGGAATGGATAAGTACGTCTTTAAAAGGAGTAATAAGAATACGATAAAAAAGATTGAAAGAGATGATCTTAAAAATGATAGGCGTACTCTTCTAGATGAAGCGATTGGTTATTCCGTTACTTCCAAACGAAATATTGTGGGAAGTGAGATCAATAAGTCAGCTCATACGGCAGTCGTTGGTGCTAGTGGTTCAGGAAAAACTGTTCTTCTCGATGCTCTTATGTTCGAGGACATGAGACAAAGAAAACCCGTGGTCTTTATTGATCCCAAGGGAGATAACAGCTCTCTTTTAAATTTTATCAATCTTTGTAAGCTAACAGGGCGAGACTTCTATGTGTTTTCTGAATACTGGAACGGCGAAGGAACTAGTGCCTTAAATCCAGTTAAGGATGGATCAAGTACAAATATAGCAGATCGTATTTTTAAGTCCTTTACTTGGAGCGAGGAACATTACGCCCAAATTTGTCGTGATGCTATCGAGGATGCGGTTTCAATTCTTAAAAGTAAAGATGAGCTAGTTAACCTTGAAAGTATTTACAATAAGCTTATCGAAATAAGTGATTCCAAGAATAAAGAAGAGAGTCTTTATAGGCGTGATGATATTCAGGGAATTTTATCAAGGCTTAAGAAACTTATGCGATCTGACTTTGGTCAAAAGCTTAATAGGGCCGATGGTCTTAGCTTTTCTGATATTAGAAAGAGTAATAAATGCGTCTATATAGGACTTTCTGTCCTTGGCTTTGCTGAGATTGCCAGGTCTCTTGGGAAGGTCATTTTAGGAGACATCTCGTATTCAGCGTACAAAACATATCGAGAGATTACACCTGTTAATGAAGATCAGCTCAATAAGATGGGGCTTTATATTGATGAGCTTTCAGCCATTATTACAGATGAGTTTATAGAAATTCTAAATAAGGTAAGGGGAGCAAAGATTGAGTTAACTTTTGCCTTTCAGTCTCCAAGTGATATCGCAAAATACAGTCCTGAGCTTTGTACTCAAGTCTTAGAGAATACCTCTAACTGGTTTCTTTTTAAGCAGAGAATAAAAGAAGGTGCTGGTTTATTTGCTGAGTCTATTGGAACAATGGAGTCTAAGAAGCAGACAATGCGTGTTCAAGATGGGGAAGAGCAGGCCCAAGGATCACAGAGAACAGTTGAAGAGCTAATTGTTCATTCCAACATCTTAAAGAATTTAAATGTGGGGCAATGTGTATTTTTGCGGCATTACCCAACAAAAGTTGATCTTCTTAATGTGAAGTATATCGACCCTAAGATCGTCTGGGATAACGTCAAATTTATAAATAAGGAGGTAGTTATCGAAAAAGAGAATACTAGGGAATCCAGAAGGAACAAACCTCATTCAGTAAAAAAACGCAGACCTTTATTAGTAGAGGATAGGTAATGAAAGCTAGTTTTATTCCCCAAGGGGTTTATGAGGACATCATCAATATTGTCGGTCAATGGAAAGTCGTGGATATGAAGAGTCTAAGTGAGATGTGCAATTACGATGTGGGTTATCATAATCTTTTAAAAAAGGTGCGAAAGCTTGAAACACAAGGACTAATTAAAGGCGTTCTTCTTGGGAGAAAGAATAAACATATTTATCTCACAGATAAGGGCCTTAAGTACACTGGTCATGATTACACCTATGAGATTTGTGATGAAAATTTAACCCATGATTTAATTGTTAGTCGAGTTCTAAAAGAACTATTAAAGAACGACTCATTTATGAATGGGAGAATGTTTCACCAAATTTCAGGGGATCAGCTCTTGCCAGATGCTGAGGTCAGCGTGGGAAAGGGAAGGGATATTTTCAGGCTTGCATTGGAGGTCGAACTGACTCAGAAGTCACAAAACAGAGTCAAAGAAAAGTACCGTCGATATGCAACTGGAAGTGTTTTTACGTATGGGGTGTTCATTACCAATAAGGTGACATTGTTTAATACCTATCGACGCTTTTTGGAGGAGATGAAGCAAGATATTCAAGAGGCTATTGTTCTAATACTAGATAAGCAAATGACTGCAACCAAATTTAATTATGAAAAGTCAGAGTGCTTCTATCTAGGACGAACATTAAGCTTTGAGTGCCTTTTTGGTGATGAGAAAGGTTAAATTAATGTCAAATGAAGTTAAACAAAATTCGCCCCTGCCATTTTCATAAATGATTTCGGGCCATTATCGAGATGATTTTTGACCTCCCTCCCTCTACCAGTTCGAGAAGGAGGTCAAAAAGTCCCTCTCTATGTCCCTAATTAAAGAAAATGGCAGGGGCGAATAAGAAAAGAAGGAGTAATTAATAATGAATATGAATGGTGTTGAAAAAGAAGAAAGCTTGGGTGCTAGTGCGAAGCCTGTGCCACCTAAGAAACGCGGAAGAAAGCCTAAACATACAAAGAACGAATTCCAAATAAATCCAGATCAGACAAAGTTTTTTGTCGATCTCTCAAAGGATAAAGAAAGTCTTAGTAAGGTATTTGATCTTCTTGTAGCTACTAATAAAAAAGACTACGGCAAGGAAATTACTTTCAAGGATTTGGCCTTATTTGGAATCGATAAGATTTCATCAAAGGACATCGAGAAGATCCAAGAAGGTGGTCTAAGTAAACGAGAGTTGCTGGAAAGAGCTTGGGAAGAATTCAATAAGAAGAATAAGCAAAGCTTATCCTTTGATGATTTTCTACTTAAGAAGGTCGGAATTAATTAAGAGAAGGAGAATTAAAAATGGAAAATACATACGAAACATTTATGGGAAGGCTTGGTAAGAATCCTGAGCTTAAGTACACAAAAGAAGGCAAGCCTGTCTGCGATTTATCGGTAGCCATAAATAAAGGTAAAGATGCCCCTCCGCATTGGAGAAAGGTCGTTGTTTGGGAAAAACAAGCCGAGCTTTGCTCTTTATATCTCAAAAAAGGACAAGAAGTCTTTGTTCAAGGTCGAGCGGAGATTAAGTCATTTAGAACCAACGAAGGTGGTACTAAAACGTATGAGGAAGTGAACGCACGGCTTGTGGGGTTCACTAATCTTAATTAGGGGGAAAGGTGGAAAAGACTTTTCTAAATAAGACATGGCTCAACACAGATGAAGCGGCCTTGTACCTTGGCAAAACGCGTAATGCTGTATGGCTTCTTGTGAGTAAAGGAATTTTGATTAAGCGAAAGTGGAATCGAAGACTTTATTTCAAGAGAGCCGAGCTTGATCAATTATTGGAAGCTTCATTTTCATAGGAGGTAGTAATGGCCGTAACTCAAGAAACTTTACCTTGTGGCGATTCTCGATTTTCAGTTTATGTAAATATTAGAAGTAGAGCTATGCCTCATATCAGGCGTCAAAAGCGCATCAAAGGATTAAAGACTAAGGCAGAAGCAACTCGTAAAGAAAAGAAACTGATCCAAGAGCTTTCACAAAAAGTGGCCCAAGAAGAAGGGCATGGTTTTACTTGGAGAATGATCATTACTAAATGGGCGGCTGAAGTCGCCCAGCCTTCTTATATTGAAAAGAGCTACAATCCAACGACAATTAGAGACTATGTTTCAATGCTTAATCGTTGGACTGGGGACTGGCTTGATAGGCCAGCTTCTCAAATTACGAAAGGTGATGGGAGAGAAGTCTTAGATCGCGTCATTGAAGAGGGCAGGAGTAGAGCATTTCAAAAACGTGTGAAGAACACAATCAATATGATCTATAACTGGGCCATTGAGAATAGGGCCATTAGAGGGATTCCTCATAGTCCTGTCTTTGGGCTAAAAGTTGTTGTTAAGCAAGATAAGAGGCCCGAGATTTTAAAGCCCCATGAAATTCGCAAGCTTCTTTATGAAGCGAAGGCACAGGATCATGACTGGTATTATATTTGGGCTATGGCACTTCTTACTGGAATGAGAAATGGGGAGCTATATGCGCTTAGCTGGGAGGATGTCGATTTTGACGCTTCTCTTATAAAGGTTGAAAGGTCATTTAACTTTAAAGTGGGTGAGTACAAGGACACCAAGGCCGGTTACTGGCGTAGTGTTCCTATTTCTTCTGAGCTTCGCTCCTTGCTATTAGAGATTAAGAGCCAGTCTAAGTCTGAGTACGTTCTTCCGAGGCATATTCTTTGGACTGGTGGTAAACAGGCTAAGATCCTAAAGATATTTTGTAAGTCCATAGGGCTACCTGAGATTAGATTTCATACGTTGAGAGCTTGTTTCGCTACTCAGCTTATTGGATCGGGAGTGGAGCCAGTTAAGGTTATGAAGATTTGTGGGTGGAAGGATTTGAAAACTCTCGGAGTTTATTTACGCCTTGCGGGGATTGATGAACGAGGGGTTACTGAGGGGCTTAATTTTTTACCTAAGGATGAAGAAAAAGTTTTTTCAATTTTTACAAAGACTACGCATGAGTAGTCCTTTATAAGCTATGCTTTGCTGGTATTATATTGTTTTAGGAAAAATATTTCTTACGACCAAAAATCAATACAAGGATGAGGGGAAGTATAATCAGTTGAGAGATTTTTCTACTCAAGTCCTGATCGTGGGAAGTGTAGAGGGGGAATAATTTGAATTTAACATTCATATCAGACACTCATGCAAAACATGAGGCTGTTAAACTACAAGCAGGTGATGTCTTAATTCATTGTGGAGACTTTTCAAAGAAGGGTTCATTAGAAGACATTAAAAGCTTTTCTGAATTTATTAAGAAGCAGGATTTTTGTCACAAAATTGTTATTGCTGGAAATCATGACTTTTGTTTTGAAGATGAAAGAAAGACAGAAGCCGAAGAGATATTTAGTAAGAATGGAATCATCTATTTAAATGATAGCGGGGTTACAATTGATGGAGTGAAGTTTTGGGGGTCTCCTGTTCAACCGGAATTCTTTGATTGGGCCTTTAATCGAAAAAGAGGTGATGATATCAAAAAACATTGGGATTTAATTCCTGATGATACTGATGTGCTAATTACACATGGGCCACCATTTGGAATTCTAGATGAATGCTCAAATGGTCAAAAGGTTGGTTGTGAAGATCTTCTAAGTAAAATTCAAAATCTGGAAATTAAAGTACATGCTTTTGGGCATATTCATGAAGGTTATGGAATCAAGGTGCAGGATGGTATTGCCTTTGTGAACTCTTGTATCTTGAATAAGAACTATAAAGTCAAAAATGAACCAATATGTATTGAGATATAGGAATGAAAAAACTGTTGAAGACTTCTTGTGTGATTACAGTGGTTTATGGTATATGAAAATGATTTCCATTGAAAATTTGGAAAAATAATGATAAAGTGTTGCAAGGTGCAACCCGAAATGTTAAATGAGAGGCTGGCTTGGGGTTAAGTGATAAGCGGAAGCGGTTTTATAAAATTCGAGCAAATTGCAAGGTCGTGGTTCGATATCACGCATACGGTGACTACCCTGAAAGAGAGTTCACCCAATTAGAAATTAAAAACCTTGTAAAATACGGCAACGGAAGAGTCACTGAAAATGATTCACCTGAAGCGATTACTGAATCATTTTTATATTTTCCAAAGGATGATGAGGATAGAGAGTGCAAGCTAGTTGTTTTGTTGGAAGAAGTTGAGATAGAAGACGAGAACGGGACTATCACAAAAGAGACTATCATTGTGTGTAGTGCTTACCGAGAGGTTTAAAATGAAGTTTAAAAAAATTATCGTTCCTAAATTTATTCATGAAGATGCATTTGGAGAAAATGTGTTTTCTGATGTTGAGATTTTATTCAACCCAGAAGAAAGAGAAATAACTCCTGAAACATTTAATCAGGGAGAGGACGAATTCTTTTTAGCGGATGATCAAATTGATCAGCTTGCAAGTGATTCTGTTCGTAGATACTTAAATCATTATCTCCCTTCTATTGTGAAAGGGGAGTATGTTTTAAGCGGGAAAGAAATAGATGCTATTATTACTTTCTGTAAGGTGAATAGGAGTGAGTTTTCAGATCTAATTGGTCTTGATCGTGCTAGTGTAACTAGAATTATAAAAGGTGAACAGAGCCTTAAAAAAGATGTTTTACTCCTAATTATTGAACGACTCAAAGATGAAGTTGAAAGTCCTGGGATTTCGAGAGTCGTTTTAGATAAGATTAGAAATAGAAGAGATGTTTCAGAAATTGAAAATTTAAACCTAGATGTTTTTTCTATTGCTGAGTATCTCATTAGATTCTTCGAAAGAAGGATGGATAACTTAACACATTTAAAACTTCAAAAGCTATTATATTATGCACAAGGTATTGCGTATGGGCGATATAATATACGCCTATTTAATGAACCATTTTTAGCTTGGCAACATGGGCCAGTGATCAGAACAGTTTATGACAAATATAAAATTGTTCAGGGAAATCCTATTTCTGAAGATAAAGATATTGATATTTCTTCTGTAGTTAATAATGATGCCGTAATTAGTATATTAAAAGAAACAATCTCTCTCTATGGAATTTATAGTGCTTGGACTTTGAGAAATAAAACTCACAATGAATCTCCTTGGTCTGAGACTGAACAGTCTGAAGAAATAGCAGATGAGAAAATGATAAATTATTTTAGGAATGCTTTTGTTTAGAAGGAGAGGAATATGCCAAGTGGCTATACACATTGTTTTTTAGCTCGAAATTTTAATGCTCTCTCTGAACATCAGAATATAGATTTAAAATTTCTTCTGGATGAGAAAATAAAATACTTTCAAGTTGGTGCTATTGCACCAGACATTCCATATTCTCAGCTCTTAAGACCACATAACTCTTTTCAAAAAATCGCAGATGATTTTCATTATAAAACTACAAATAAGCTTTTCTTGGACGCTCTTGATAGGGTTAAAGACATGCCTGACGGAGACCAGAAAGATGAAGCATTTAGCTTCTTTCTTGGTTTTGCTTCTCATGTTGTTGCAGATGGTGTGATTCATCCGTTCGTTAGAGATAAGGTTGGCGATTACGACGACAACGCTACGGAGCATAGACTTCTAGAAATGAGACTTGATGTGATTCTTTTAAACGAATTCACAAAACTTTCAGGGCATGCCGTAAATTTAAATACATCAGATTATCATCATCAGCTAAAAGATGTTTTGAGTCGGGACTTTTCTCATATCTCAGAAATGTTTTCTGATTTAATTAATACGACCTACGGACACGATGTTAATAGTGACAATATCGAAGACTGGATTGATGATATGCACGATATGTTTGGAATTGCTGAGGGCAAATTTAATCAATTCTACGCATGGATTCCTGCTGTTAAAGACTATCTTTACAAAGATAAAGAAGAGTTACTTAAAAATAAGGAAAAAGACCTTGTTTTAGAAGTAGATGAAGCAAAAGGAAGAAGTAGAAATTTCGCAGGACGTACTATTCACTTTATCGATGACTGTATACCGATGTTTTATAATGCATTTAAGCCATTGGCCGAGAAGTCTTACGAGTATGTTTATAATGGTGGCGACAGGGTTGAAGGGGGAGATTTTCCTGCTATCAATCTCGATACTGGAAGAAGTTTGGCCTTTCAAGATGGAAAAAATCTTGATAAATCAGCAGTGTATTGGAGTTAGAGTGAAAAATAGTCTTCTGTTAATTTTTATATTGTTTTTAACCTCTTGTTCATCAACAGCCTATAACGATTCTGATATCGATAAGATTTCTATTGATATGGGAGTCTTGAATCAAAGACTAGTAGGTTATCTCTATAGGAAAGAGCTAAAAAAAGACTTAAGAAGCTTAGATAAAGATATTTATGTTACCTCGGCATTGAAAATTAAAGACCCATCAGAGGTAGAGTATACAAACCTTTTGAAAAAAGATGGCGTTGTGATTCAAGCTAAGGGTATGAAAGCGGACTTTGTCGTTTGTGTTAAAGATCTTAAGCCTCTTCTTGTACTATGCGACAAGGCCAGTACTCCGTTTGTTGAGAAAGTAATTAAAAACAAAAATTTAAACTTAGGGGAATTAATTAAAGAGCTTTGAAGTACTCTCTTCTTTGTTAATACAAAATTGTATCTCCCATTGTTAAGCTAAGTTATTATAGGGGAATATCCTTAAAGTAAATTTGATTAAATTCCGATAAAAAAACGGCTAAAGTTGGCAAAGAGGGTGGCATAGATGCAAAAAACATCTGTAAATATAAA
>JAFMBV010000199.1 GCA_017858255.1 Bacteriovoracaceae bacterium | reverse complement strand
AGACTATACTTCTGTATTAAATAACATGAGTTTCGATTACAGGATCTATGTGACATTACTTAACCCATTGAAAACGCTTCGTTATTACAATCCTGGCGAGCCTGCCAAGGATTCTTAGCCTCTCAAAAATGACAAATTTTCCCAGACTTGAAGAAAAGACAACTTCTTAGATAATAAAAGAGTAGCTATCCCCAGCTGCACCATCACTTCAGTGTCATTATTATCTGATTCAATACGATATGACCCTTTTTTGAAACTCATTAAAAAATGACACCAAAAGGAGAAATGATCCTATGAGCCTGAAATTTAATGTCGAATACTTCAACAAAGTCAGAGACCGCTATTATAGGTCTAGCAAAAAGCAAAAGTCAGTCATTCTTGATGAAATCTGCCAAAATACGGATTTAGAGAGAAAACACGTCATTAAAATGCTTGCTAGAGGCCATCATCAAGGCCCTAAGGCCTCTGGACGTACTCAAAGCTACTCTGATGCTTCTATTTATCATCTAAAGAAGCTCTGGCATTTGATGGGCCGGATATGCTCAAAGAGAATGATCGCTGCCTTCCCTATCTGGCTAGAATTTTATGAAGGTAAAGGCTTTGGGCCAATTGTGAAAGATGAACTACTTTCTATGAGTTCATCAACCGTAGATCGTTATTTGAGGGCATACAAGGCTCAATTTGCGAGAAATAGAAGATCAGCTACTAACTCAAGAGGTGCTAAAAAATTTCAAGCGATCGTCCCTTTGAAGTTATTTGAGAAAAAAGAAATAACGCCAGGCTTTGTCGAAGCTGATACTGTCGCCCATTGTGGGAATTCTCTTTCTGGGAAGTTTGCCTGGTCTTTAACGATGACAGACGTATCTACTGGTTGGACTAACAATCGCGCATTCTTTGGAAAAGGGGCTGATGAAACTTTAAGTGCGATTATTTCTATTCATGACAGTCTCCCCTACACTTTGAAATCTCTAAATGTTGATAATGGAACTGAGTTTCTTAATCGATATTTTCTTGAATACTTTAGAAGAAAAAACTCGGTAAAGCTAACAAGGTCTCGTCCTTATCGAAAGAATGATAACTGCCATGTTGAGCAGAAAAATTTCACTCATGTGAGAGAGGTTTTTAGATACAGCCGAATAGATCACGAAGAGCTTATCAAATACATGAATGAGATTTATCGAGATTACTTTAATCCCCTTCAAAATTTCTTTACTCCCCAGATCAAGATGATTGAAAAATCAAGAGTTGGTAGCCGGTATGTGAGAAAGTATGACCAAGGGAAAACGCCTTGCCATCGTCTTCTTGAATCTGGAGTATTATCTATGAAGCAGAAGTCAGACCTTGAAAAAGTCTATAATTCTCTAAATCCAATAGAGCTAAAGCGAGGATTAAGTAAAAAGATTAGTCAGTTTAACAGTCTTAAAAAATCTTTGGACAAAAGACGGAAGGAAGATATTTATTTACCGAGTTATTATGATGTGAAACGCTATACTATGAAATAATTGCTGATAAGAAATAACCTAAGAGGCTTATATTTAGCAACCACCCAAAAAAGCTTAGAAGACCTATATCCTTAATGTTTAAAAAATAGTCAGGATATAAAAAATACTAACACAATAAGGGATTTGAGAACTACGTGCTATGTTATTTGTACTAACTATAAGTAAGGAATATCAATGTCTAAGACCTTAATTACGCTAATACTATTGCTCTCATTCTTCACCAATGCTAAAGCGGAGAATTGTGTAGCTGAAGCCTTTTATGATCTCAACGCTGATAGTGTTGTTTTTCTAATTGGACCTGATAAAACTACACCAAATTTTATAGATATTTCGCAACACCCTTATATGGTACCAGACTGTGTAGAGTCATTTATTAATATGATTGCTCATGGAGATTCAGTTACAACCATTGCAGGCCTTGAAGTTCCAATAAAGTATGTCTTAAATCCAGAAAAGGTCGATCAATTGCAAATAGAAGATTTAGTTAATGTTTTGAATTCTCTACGAAATAATGCCGATACAATAAATTATGAATTTAGACTTTCATCTGAACAAGAAGGAAAAGCTAATATAAGCTTTACTAAAAAGTCTCTATAGACAATTTACGGGCCCATCTTTTCTGTAAGAAATCCCACCCTAGTGCTAATTAATTCACGGTAAGCTGTAAATTTTACCGCTTTCTTACACCTGCAAGGCTCTGCTAAAATTTAAAAATAACTGCTCTTCTTGAGAAACCTCAAAGTGTCATTATTATCTGATTCATATCGGAGTGCTCATTAAAACTACTACCAAAAGGATGCTCTCTTCAAGGTGTTGACTCACAACTTCAAGGAGGCCTTAATGCAATCGTTCAAACTCCCCATTACTACTGTAAGAAAACCAACTTTCAAAAATCACCTGATGTTACCAAAGCTTTTTAAAACCTCTGGATTTTCTCTAATGAATGACTCAAAAAGATGTTACCAAAATTAGGAGTTATTCATGACATTACAGTTTAAAACTCAATACTTAGAGCAAGTCCGCAGACGTTACTTTAATTCTTCAAAGGCTCAGAAGTCCAAAATTCTCGATGAACTTTGCGCCGTGACTGGTTACCATCGTAAATACGCCATCAAGATCCTTTCAACAGGTCATATGAGTGGCCCTAAGGCCTCAGGAAGACCAAAGGTATACTCAGATATGAGTACTTTTCATTTAAAGCGTTTGTGGCATCTGATGGGTCGAATGTGCTCAAAAAAGATGGTCGCGGCGTTTCCAGTATGGCTTGATTTTTATGAGGGCAAAGGTTTTGGTCCTCTTATTAAAGGCGAATTGCTTTCAATGA
>JAFMBV010000089.1 GCA_017858255.1 Bacteriovoracaceae bacterium | reverse complement strand
TTAAGCATCAGCTTCCAAGAACACTCTATCTTACAGGAAAGAGAGATCATTGCTTAGGGCATATTAAGGATGTCCAACGATTTGCACTTGAATCCAAGAGTGATTTAAAAGACGTTTACCTCCTCTCCAAAAAGAACGGTAACTTAAAAGATTACAATCATATCGATATCCTGACCTCTTCAACTGGTCCAAAAGACCATTTCCCACAAATAGCTGATTTTCTAAGAGAATGCCTCCGTTAGGTTTCTAACGGCCCCCCCAAAAAAATTCATACACACTCGAAAGAAAATTTATTCCTCTTTATAATCATGGAGAACTTTAAATGACTGAGGAGAAGTTATGACACCCAAAACGCCATTAATATTATTTATCTCTATGGCCGCTCTATTTTCAGGAGTCACACAGGCACAAGATGAAGGCCTGCTTTCTAACCAGAAGTGCATTGAAGTCTATCGTGATGGCTACCTGGACTTAAGGGACAATATTATTCTCTATAACGACAAACAACTTAACCGCGGTGATTTCGCAGCTCAAGTATCAACGATATCTACAGCTGTTACATCATTAAGAACTGCTTGTTTTTTTACGGAGAGCCCTGATGTTAAAGAGTGTGTTGATAATTACAAAAAAATCTATAAAGGACTTCGAGACCGAGTACGTGTCCGAGCAGTACTTTCGGGCAATCAAGAAAGCATCACCTTTGTAGATGACAGTGTTAATGTAGATTCTTCCATAAATGAGGATTCAAATCCTTTGAGAAGCTTATTTAGAAATATGAGAAATCAGGGAGCCGATGCAATTAAGCTTGGAAAGCTTTCTATAATTGATGTTAAATGCTTATGAAAAAGTGGCTTATCTTTTCAATAGTCCTAAGGTCCCCCATTATTTGGGGTGGCTTTGGGTTTTTCGTAGAAGACGAGCCATTGGCAACCCTATCCATAAAAGAGGAGTCGATCCTCACCAACAAAAAAGAGGTAAAGCTTCTCATTTGGAATATATACAAAGAAGGTAAGCGTAACTTTAAAGAGTCTTACAAATTATTTCTAGAAGACTCTAAGCCTGATATTCTTGTGCTTCAAGAGGCCGTCTATCCCTCTGGCAAGGACCTGTGCTTAACCGCTTCAGACTGTTACTTTTCCTCCGCATTTTACAAGGGAGTTAAGCATTTCGGTGTCTTAACATCTTCCCGCTTCCCCGTTCTAGAGGCAAAAACTCTTCACAGCAACAAAAGAGAGCCGTTCTTAAATACGCCAAAAACATCTCTTGTAACGATTGTTGAAACTCCCTCTGGAAGCTTACTTGTCATCAATACTCATGGAATAAACTTTGTGGGACTCTCCGCTTATGAAATCCAGATGCAGGAGATTGTTGATTATGCAAAATCTTGGGAAGGCCCTGTTATTTGGGCGGGTGATTTTAATTCGTGGAATTCTGGACGATCAAAGATTCTTGAAAAAGCCACCAAAGATCTAAGGCTTAAAAAGATCGATTTAGAAAATGACCATCTCGTTAAACGCTTTATGGGTTATTCTCTGGACCATGTTTTTACTAAAGACCTTGATATTGTAGAGGCGAGGGTCGTAGACACTAAGGCTTCCGATCATAACCCATTGATTCTCAAGATTAATCTGAGTAGTTCTAAGACCGATTAAACTTTATTCGATTCAGTATTGTATAAACTTTAAACACCCCCCTAAAGGTTTTACGAACCCCCCCCTGTTACCTCACTTAAGCGCCTAATATTACAAGAGTATAGTTGGCCCATCACTTGCTTTAACAATAGGAACAGGACAACTCTCAAGATGAGAGAAAACAGCTTTTTTAACGGAGAAGGTTGACCACATGACGAGACCAAAGTCACATACGAGTTTTAAAACCACACTAAGAAGTACTCTTATTATGCTCTCTCTTTTAGGTGCTCCAAGTTTGCACTCAAAAGAGATTCAAAAAAGAAAGTCTTCTATCCCGCAACATCTCCTCAATAAGGTTTTAAAGAAAAAATACCAAAAACCGGTAAGCAAGCCTACGGTCACAAAGACCACTCCTAGTACTGAGCTTCCTTTTAGCCTCTCAATTTTGGAGTCACAATTTGCTAGCTGGGGAGTTGAGCCAACAAACAAAAAATCATCTATCAATATACTTCCTGCTTGGAAGATGTTTGCTAAGAAGAAAGAAATTATCGTTGCTGTTATTGATACAGGTGTTGACCCAACACATCCCTTCTTACGAAATAACCTTTATGTTCCAAATGGAAAAGCATCATCACAAAACTATGGTATTGATTTTTCCAAGAGCAAAAAGAATAAGCTTCAACCAATCGATAATCATGGTCATGGGACACATGTTTCAGGAATTATAAAAAGTGTTCACCCCGGCGTAAAAATTCTTTCGTTGAAATATTATAATCCAAAAGCTTCAGGTCAAGATAACCTTAACTCAACAATTGCTGCTCTAAGATATGCCGTTGAACAAAATGTAGATATCATAAACTACTCTGGCGGTGGACCAGAGCCAGCACTTGAAGAACTCAAAATCCTTAAAGAAGCTGAGCGAAAAGGTATACTCATTGTTGCCGCCGCAGGTAATGAAGAATCAAATATCGATGTTAAGTCTAATGCTTATTATCCAGCAAGTTACGGCTTAAACAACATTATTACAGTTACAGCTCACGACAGAAATCTACAAATGCTTAGTTCTTCAAACTGGGGAAAAACAAGTGTAGATATCTCTGCACCTGGCTACCGTATACGATCAGCACTGCCTAATAATAGAGCTGGCTACTTAACGGGAACAAGTCAAGCAACCGCTTTTGTCTCAGGGTCTGCAGCACTGATTATGAGTCAATATCCGGGATTAAGAACTGAAGAGATTAAAGAAATCCTGAAACAGTCCGCAAAAAAAGAGATAACACTATTAAGTAAATGTTCAAGTGGTGGCAGGCTAGATGCTGGAAAAGCTCAAATATTCGCTGCAAAGTATTTAAAGGCTAAGAAAACTCGTTCGCTTGCTAATAAGAACCAAAGAGATGTGGCAACCCATAAGAGAAAGGGTAAAAAGCAAGGTCAAATCTTTTATAGAAGAGCAAGGTAGTTAGGTCGTCAATAAAACTTTCATCAGTAAAAATGCGGCCATTACCACTGCTGATAATCCCAAAATAATTTTAGTTATAAAAGGTAGGGTTAAAGTTCCATAAAGCTTTAATCCCAAGAAGTGATCCCTCAAACTAACTTTTGAGGTACGACTTTGTTCAAGGTTTTTAAGATTCATTGAAAGATTTTGAAATAAAGGATGTTTCTCTCCCTTTTCAAGCATCAACCACAGTTGGCTTAAGCTTCCCCCCCAAAGATTTACTTCATTCATAATCTCTTGGGCCTCAAAAAGGAAAAGTTTCCGCCTTTCTTTATCTTCATCAAACTCATTAAAGAAATAACCGCAGAGAATCTCAAATCGCTTAATTAGAGATCTGTGATATTTCTTTACCTCAGATCCCTTACGAACACTTTCTAGAAATGAGAAACGATAAAGCCAAGTATAACGGTGTTGAAATTCGTCACGGATATTAAAGAAGCTTCTTGCGCCAAAGGGACTCCCGAGTAAATCGACCCAAAATTGATAGCCACAAGATTCACACTCCTTCTTTGTAACAAAAACAGATGAGCACTTCGGACATTGCTTTTTTGCTTTTATCTTAGCAAAAGGACGCAATGGGTCAGTGCTCTTTATATTCTTCTCTACGTTCGCCATAAAATCAGGATGCCTCTCCGAGTAAAGATTGGCAAATGATCCCGCCTGTCGATACTATAAACCTATGAATTCATTTGCTTTTAACCCAAAGGTTATCCGCTACCTCTTTCCCTTTATTGGAGGTTTGCTCTACCCACTTGGTTTTCCTATCAAAGGGTTACCCCATTTTATGGGGTTTACTTTTATAGGGCTCTTCCTTTTGCTTCAAGCAACTCCCTTATCCTACGGAGAAATTAAAAGTGACGCCATTTCATTAAAGAGCAGTCTCCTCTCGCTCCTTCTATTTTCTTTGGGATATTGTTTCCTTGGATACTATTGGATCCCTTATACCCTAAATGAGTTTGGTGGAATTCCATTTCCAATAAATATATTTCTGGGAGCTCTATTCTCCCTTATTATTGTTCCTCAATATTTAATTTTCATTCTTATCATTCACTTCTGGAACAAACTTCATTTTAAAACGAGCTCTCTTGCAGGGGGTCCCCACACGCGCAACCTGCTTTATGCATTTATCCTTGTAACCTTAGAAAGTTTTGTCCCACAACAGTTCCCTGCCCACCTCGGTCATACTTGGCTCCAACTCGCCCCTTACCTAGGACTTAGCCCTCTTTTTGGTGTCCCCTTATTTAGTCTGGTTAGTTACTGGTTAATTTTTGGTTTTGTCAGTCTTTGGAGGATCAAGAAATATGACTACTTTAGCTTAATCGTTTTTGTAGGATGCCTTCTTCTCAATTTTTTGAATCCACTTGAGTACCCTAAAGATCTTGAGAAAACCCTTAACATCAGATTAGTTCAGGCGAATGTTGGAAATTTCATGAAGCTGAACTCTGAAAATGGCTCATTTTCTTCCATGGAAGAAATTTATAATCGGTATCATCAATTAAGTACCAAAGAAAGCGGCACATTTTCAGAACCAGTGGACCTTATCGTTTGGCCAGAGACTGCTTATCCTCAACTGCTAAACTCTGCGATGATGCGGGTAAGCCCTGCCTTTATACCTACTATTGTAAGAAAGGTTGTTTCTGAAACAGGAGCTCAACTTTTCTTTGGTGGTTATGATAAATCTGGCGAAGAGAATAAGAACTATTATGAAACCGAATACAATGCTGGTTTCTTAATAAATAGAGAAGGAAAGCTAAACGATACCTATCATAAAATGCTTCTCATTCCATTTGGTGAAAGCTTGCCTTTTGGTCCCTTAAATTCAATTTTTGCTGGATTGATCGATAACCTCGCTTTCTTTGCGAAAGGTGAGAAGTATACTTTATTTCAACTTGATGGCGGTCAAAGATTTATTTCAGCTGTATGCTATGAAATTTTGTTTTCAGGTTTTATAAGAAACTACCTCAATAAAAATGACCAGCAAGCTCACTTTATAATCAATCTTACAAATGATAGCTGGTACGGTGATACTAGTGAACCTTTACAACATCAATACCTGGCATTTTGGCGTGCTCTTGAATATCAAATTCCTATTGTAAGGATGACAAATACGGGTATTACAAGTGTTCTTTATCCAGATGGTACAGAATCACGTAGGCTTCCTTTGTTTAAAAAAGATAGCCTCGACATTTCATTATCACTTCGAGAAAGAGAGGCCACACTTTTTCAAAAATATGGTCTCCTCCCTGTTTTCCTTTTCTTTTTGGTCATCTTTGGAATCACTTGGATTTATGAGAGATTCAGAATAAAAAAGGCTTAAAGGCCTTCTTTAAAAAGATCGTGAAGTCTTAAGAGTCCCAAAAACTGACCTTCGGCCCCTAAGACAGGTAGAACAGAAAAGGGGTTTTTACGTCCTTCCATCAAGGCCAAAGCATCATTGGCCAGCTGGTCTTCTCTAATTGTTATAGGATTTTGATTAGCGACATCTTGAACATTCATATTTAGATCGAACTGATCTTTTGAGAGTAGTCGTCTTACATCACCTTCGACAATAAGACCTTTAAGTTTATCATTTGCTCCGAGCACAACTGCGGCCCCTAATGGAAACTCTGTCATTTTTAATATCGCTGTTTTAAATAGATCCTCTTCTCCAAGTATTCCACAATTTTCCTTCGAAACTAAAAGATCACTTACTTTAAGCCTTAAAGATTTACCTAGCTTCCCTCCGGGGTGATACTTAGCAAATCCCTCTTTAGAGAGACCCGTTATATGCTCAAGTAAAACTGCCATAGCATCACCAATGGCCATTGTTAAAGTTGAAGAGGTTGTAGGAGCCTGATTATTTAAACAAGCTTCTTTATGAACCTGACAATCAAAAACGATATCGCACATTTTGGCTATCGGTGACTCAACATTTCCCACCAAGGCAATACGTCTCTCAGGGCCTACACATAAAAAGGGGTTTAATTTAAAAATTTCTTCTGATTTTCCAGAGTAAGAGATAAGAACGATGGCATCTTTTTCCCTTAATATGCCAAGGTCACCATGCAGGGCCTCAGTTGGATGGAGAAAATGGCTAGGAAGGCCCAGTGAGGTAAAGGTTGCGGCAAGTTTTTGCCCTACTAGACCAGATTTACCTACCCCGCAAAAGATCAAACTTCCCTCTTGGACAATCAAATCCTTAAAGAGTTCTGCCAGAGCGTCTGCTTCGGCCTTTTCAAGGCGTTTGGCGGCCTCATTAAGGGCAAAGGCCTCTGTGCTTAAAACGCTTGCCATTAGTTCTACAATTTCCATAATCTATCTCGCTAACAAAATTTTGCAGGTGGACAACCTCGGGTTAAAATAAACCTAGGAATAACCTTTTTAGCATCAGGGCCAATAAAAGTGAATTTAAAGAAGTATTTGAGAAGTATATTACCCGTAGCAGCAATTATTCTCATTATTGCTCCCGCTGGTTGCAGTAGCTACGAACAGTTCCGTTATATAACGGAAGAGTTTGAGATCCCAAATAAAGTCTTCAGGCATGATTACAACCAAACCTGGTTGGCCGTCTTGCAAGTTATGAAGAAATACAATTTAGAATTAACAAATCAAGAGGCAGGGGTCATTAAAACGAGGTGGGAAGATAACACCCTAGAAATTAACTTCGCCGATAGTTTTGGATCATCTGACTCTGTCAAAGCTGCTCGCTTTAAACTTATTGTAAATGTGGTGAAGGGTTTTCGCACTAACAAAGAAGTTACGAAAGTTACGGTTTATCGTAGACAAATGATTGAACAAGATTTTCTTCAAGGTTGGAAAGTTATTCCGACAGATGGAATTCTAGAGAAGACAATTATTTATCGTATTGAAAGAAACCTAAAGATAGCGGCAAGACTGAAGAAGATTGAAGAGCAAAAGGCCAAGGAACTCGAGGCTAACTTCTAAATCGTCTGGTTACTGATTGCTATTTTCTTCCAAAATCTCTTTTTTAGATTTGTATCTTCAGGTGATTTTTTACCCGTAATTTTCGTTAATGAGTAATCAATCTCATTAAATATATCTTTATATTTATCTTTTTGAACCATACTTAAAAGAGCCGTTTTCGCTTTTCCAAACTTCAAATCTCCAATCGTCTTGATGGCTTCACGAATTAAGTTTGTGCGTTTTTTTTGACCATCCTTAGGATTATAATAATTCCTTTTATCATAGAGCATGCTCCAGACCTCAGCGCCCTTATCATTAAGTTCAAGTTTTCTAATATTCTCTAAAGCCTGCTTACGAACAATAAAACTCCGGTCCTTCAAAGCCGATGCATAGGCCACGCCATAGCTTTTTTCTTTAAGCGCCAGTAAGGTTTTCAATGAAGCCATTCTCATTACCCAATTCGGATGCTTTAGAAATTTTGCCAAAAATGGAGAACTTTTCTTTCCCATGATTCTTCCGATGAGAAAAGTTGCAACCCAACGATTCTTGTCAGGGTACCCATCTGATTTCATTACTTGAATAAGAGCAGGAATGGCCTTTCCTGAATATACTAATGTTTGCTTTTTAAGACGCACAACCTCTGGCCCAGATAAATCTTTCTTAAACTCTTTAAGAATAACCTTTTTAACCATATCTCTTGTTTTAGGTCCTTTTTGATTATCGGGGTGGATGAAACCATCTGCTGATTTCCCAAAAATAGATGTGGTCATCATTAAGATTACACATAATGCTTTAACAAAGGTCTTTGTCATCTTTCCATCCAAGGATTTATCTTTAACTAACTTTAGCTATGGTAAAGAATTTTTAACCAAGCATCTTCTCAAATTCACTTAATAACTCTGCTGCTGACTTCTGTTCACCATCATTGTCTGGAATTTCTGGATTTTCCTCAGAAGCAGCTGCAGTTGCTCCCGCATCAGCGGCAGGATTCTCTTCAGCTGTAACTTCTGGTGGCGGCTCTGGTGCAGGTGCCTCTTCAGCTTCTGGCTCTTCAACTGCAGGAGTTTCTTCAGCTGCTGGCTCTTCAACTGCAGGAGTTTCTTCCTCAGTTGCACCACCCTTAAGTTCTGCAATTGTTTTTTTGAGTTGCTCATTTTCTTGCTGAAACTTTTTAAGGTTAGCAAGATCCTCTTCAATAATTTCATATTCCATGAGACGTTCTTTAAGTTCATCTCTCTCTTTTGTAACACTTTCAATTTGAGCATCAAGCTCGGCATCTCCACCGCTTCCGCCACCAGCAACAGCTCCCTCTAGAGCAGCATTCGCCTCTTCTAGTTGAGCCTTTAGAGAATCTACTTCGCTCTTTAGAATGCCGGCCTCTTCTTCAGAAATCCCACCACCATTACTCGCACGAGCAGCTTCAAGCATTTTTTCTAGTTCAGCAATCGTTGCATCTTTCTGACCAACCAGAGACTTAAGGTTGGCAATCTCAGCATTTTTTTGAGCAAGTGCTTCTGAGTTATCACTACCGACAGCTATACCTCCACTAGGTAGGTCTGATGTTGGAAGGATAGAAGGAATACCTTCACCTAATTCAAGACCACCACCTCTAAAGAGCGATGACTTCAATGCTGTTGAATTAGCGATGATGCTATCAAGATAATTTTTAACTACAGAAGCCGGAATTTGATGACTCAGTTGATGAAACCTTCTTCTATTATAAAACCAATAGGCCACAAGGCTTGCAAAAACAACGACCAGTACGGCCAAAGAAATACTAATTGTTTCATCAGTAAATTGAGTAAGAACGAGTCTTAACGATTCCACAAATCCATCCTTGGAAAATATCGCAGAGAGACCAACTTCCCTCTATTAGGTATCTAGTTAAGATTATAGTGGTTTGTCTGAATTTGTGTCAACGTAGAAGGGATTGTCACCTAACAATGGTCAACTTTTTATAACGGCCAATACTTGCTTATGGATAGATTCATTAGAGCCTACAATTGTCTCTTGAAATGGGTGGAAAGCCCGACCATTATAATTCGTTACTACCCCACCAGATTCTTCTAAAATTAAGCTAGCAGCTGCAACATCCCATGGAGAGAGGCCTCTTTCCCAAAAGGAGTCAAAAATCCCTTGAGAAACTAAACAGATATCGAGTGCCGCACTTCCCATCCTTCTAATCCCGCGAGATTTTTTCATCATATTTTTAAAGATAGAAAATTCCTTATTAAAAACCTCACCTTTTTCACAGGCAAAACCGGTTACAAGAAGACTATCTTTTAATCTTTTTTTATTGGTTACAAGTTTAAGGCGAGTTTTTTTACCATGAGTATTAAAGAGAAATGCTCCCTTTCCCTTTATTGCACAATAAGTTTCATTAGTTGCAGGACGATGGACAATACCGAGAACTGGCTCCCCATAATAAGCAAGACAGATACAAACTCCAAAATAATCCATATTATTGAGATAATTCGTTGTTCCATCTAGAGGATCAATAATCCACACGAACTTTTTTTCTTTATACTTCTTTAGAGCATCTTTTTTACTACCATAAGTTTTGAAAGCACTTTCTTCAGCTAAGAATTCAGCCTCTTCAATAAGCGGTTTCAAATTCTTAATCAAGAAGTTCTCAGCTTCAACATCTGCATTAGAGACAACCCCCTGGGCCTCTTTGGTACTTATTTTAAGATCAGAGAGTTTACGCTGACGGCGCAAGAGTTTAACGCCAACAGCAGTTGAGACTGTCACAACTTTTTCAGCGATTTCTTTAAGTTCTTTTGCGGTTAAACCTTCAATTTTCATATTCACCATCGCCGTCGTCTAAATTCTTCAAAACAACCTCAATGTCATCTTCGCTTAAGTTCTCTTTAGAGGGTACCTTGTAATTTTCAGTAAACCAATTACCGAGATCGACATCTTTACATCTTTCTGAACAAAAGGGCCGAAATTCTGAAGAGTAATAAGAGAAACCACGATTACATTTTGGACATTTTACCATCAATGACTTTTTCTCTTTCATAGAAGAATACTCCTTTGATTACTATTTTCATCAAATATATTTTGAACTCTTTCACTCATTTCCAAAGAAAGTGCCATTATGTTTTCATCAATTCTTAAAACCGGGACCACGCCTCGAACGGAGTTAACGAGTAAGGCCGCCTTATAGTTATCAAGGTTATCCACATGAATCTTTTTTTCTTTAATTGCAATTCCTTTTAAACCGTAACTTAGACCAATTCCCTTAAAGATCGCTCCCTCACTCTTTGGTGTGTGCCAATCTCTACCATCAAAAAATACAATATTAGCTATACTAGCTTCTGAAACAATACCGCTTTCGTCACAGAGAAGGAGCTCAGATTGATAGATATTCTTCAAGCGAAAGGTCTCCCCATAATCAGCGAGTTTTATATTTTCACTTTTATAAGATCTCTTCAGCGGCAGTTGAACTACCTTTAAATTTTCAACTGATAGATTTTTTTCAAAGAGATCAGAGAAAGTGAGTAGCTGAACGATCCTTCCCGATGAATCTTTAAATAGCGTTACTCTAATCTTCCAACTCTGCTTGTTCGTCTCCCCACTAAGTTCGTAGAAAGACTTTTTAATAGACTGGCCAATCTCTTTCCTAGAAACCTTAATTCCTGCCAACCATTCATAAGTAGATTCCAAACGGTCAAGATGCTCTTCATAGAAAAGCAATCTCCCGTTTTCAATCGAGGCGGTGGTGAATGCAGACTGAGACCATAGAAATCCAGAGTTAGAAAAGGCCAAAGAAGCTGGTACTTCCTGTACTTGCTTGCCCTCTAAAAAATAGTAACTGCCTTTATCTGATCGTTTCAAGATTCTCGCTCTATGGTATTCGTTATGCTAAACCAAATTATCCCTCGCATAATATCAAGAGGAGAAGAAAAGGAGAAGGTTGTGACGCACTCAGCGTGGTCTCATCTCACAATCATAGGCTTGGGATCGCAGGGTCTCTCGTGGGCCAAAAACCTAAGGGATAGCGGATACCAATGTAACTGTTTCCTAAGGCCAAGCAGCTCTAGCGAAAAAGTGGCAAAAGACTTTGGACTTAACCAAGTTCAGGACTTTAAAAAAACTGATGCTTTGTTATTACTTATTCCCGATCATGCTCACTTAAGTTTCTTAAAAACTCATGAAGATATCATTCCAACGGGAATGCCCATCATCTACGCACATGGAGCAAGCGTTGTAGAACATGACATGGTTGAGAGCTTTCCCCAATGGAATCATCTCCTACTGGCCCCAAAGGCCATTGCTAGTGAGTTAAGGGAAGCCTACTTAGAAAATATGGGTCTCGGTGCAGTCTATAGTGTCGAGGCCATTTCAAAAGATAAGAACGAAATGCGTTCTAATATTTTGGGACTTGCTAAAGATCTCGGTATAACGGCTGGACCTTATGAAGTGACTTTTGAGCAAGAAGCACGAGCTGACCTTCTTAGCGAACAAACTCTTTTATGCGGACTTATTCCTTACGCTGCCAAGAACTGCTTTGACCTCTTAATAAAAGAAGGAATTCCACCAGAACTCGCCTATCTTGAAGCATGGCATGAGGTTAAATTAATTGGAAACGCAATGAGTCAACGAGGACCCAAAGGACTTTTTGAACTCATAAGTCCCCATGCGCTGGTAGGCGCCCAGATTGCCTCTAAATCGCTCTTTGACAAAGAGTACCATAACGCAATAAAAAGTCTGAAAAACAGCATTTGGAGCGGAGAATTCTTTAACAAAGTAAAAGAATTAAACCTGGAAGAACAGCGAGAGAATGAGCTTAGTTTTTGGCAAAACTCACTGCTTCAAAAAACTTTTGAAAAAATGAAGGATGACCTGACTGGTCCCAATAATAATGAAACTTAATACCCGCAAAATTAAAAAAAGAAAGATTCTTTCAGGAGAAAATCCTTTAAGTATGCTCACCTGCTATGACTTTCAAACAGCTCAGCTTCTTAATGAAAGCGAACTGGATATGATCCTTGTTGGGGACTCCGTCGGTAACGTAGTTTTAGGTTATGAAACAACCGTCGAAGTTACACTCTCCGATATGATCACCTTTGGCAGGGCGGTTAAAAGAGGAGCTCCAGATAAATTTACTGTAGTAGATCTTCCTTTTGGAACTTACGCCTCTCTTGAGCGTGGAATTGAAAATGCCATAAACCTCTTTCAACAAACAAAAGCTGAAGCTTTAAAACTTGAAGGTGCTTCTGAGGAGTTTTGTCTACTCATCAAACGCTGCACTCAAGTAGGCATCCCAATAATGGGACACATTGGCTTAACGCCTCAAAGTGTTCACCAACAAGGTGGCTACTTCACTCATGGAAAAAGTCACCCCGATGCTGAACGGTTATTTCTTGAGGCCAAGGCCCTAGAGGAAGCTGGCTGCTTTGCTATTGTCCTAGAGTGCGTTACGCCTGAACTAGCTACAGAAATTACCAAAAAAATAAATATTCCAACCATTGGAATAGGCAGCGGAAGAGAAACTGATGGCCAAGTTTTAGTTATCAATGACCTTCTTAAAATGGGACCTCTGAGACCCCCCAACTTTTGTCATCCCGTGGCCGACTTTTATGAACTTAAGCGCCAGGGTATTGAACTCTTTTTAAAGGATGTTCAAAATAATACCTCCCCAGATCAAGGCTCTTCGAAATCTCTTCAATCATGAAGTTAGACTTGGCCTCTTTAAAAGTATTCCTCAGTAACTTTCCAAAAGAGGACTGCCTTACTTATGACATTGGTAATACACATCCCCATATGGGTGTTTTTAAAAAAGGGATATTAACGGAGGTTATCCCCGTTCTTCCTCAGGACTTGAAAAAAATTGAGTCAAACCAAAAAAATATTATTTGCTCTGTCTCAAAGGAATTACCCTCCTCTCAGCTTTTTCAGAACTTAAACGAAAACTTCAGAGGAATGCCGCTTCAATACTCTACAACACTTGGTCATGATCGCTTGACCCTCGCAAGCCTGGCCTTTCATTGCTGGCAAAAAGAAATCGTCATTATTGATGCTGGAACTTTTATCACTATAGATTTTGTCTCTCCAAATGGATTTGAAGGTGGCCATATTATTCCAGGTATAAAGACTCTCTTAGACTGCTATCAAAAAGGAGAGCAACTTTTTACACCAGAACTAGAAAAGAGAGATATCCATCAATGGCCAAAAAATACCCATGATTCTATGGCGCAAGGTTATCAGATTCTAATTGAAGGCCTTTTTGAAAAGATCAATAGTATCACCAGAAATAAAACAGTTGTTCTAACAGGCGGCAGCGCCCCTCTTATAGCACCATACTTAACTCCTGATTTAGTTGAACCACACCTCATTCATTACTCCTTGTACTTTCAGTACGTTAGTCAAAAGCAAACTCCTCTTTAGTGGCCAAAATTAATGGTTTATGAAATATTGCGCCCATGAAGATAGCCCTAGGTGTCACTGGTTCTATTAGCGCTTATAAAGCCTATGACCTTGTGAGAATATTTATAAAAGAAGGCCATCAAGTGAGGGTTATCCTCACCAAGGGAGCCCTTCAATTTATTAAACAAGAAACTTTTCTCTATCTTGGTTGCTCCGCTGTTTACGGGCCCGAAGAAGATTTTTCAAGTAAATCATCAGAGGACATTGAGCTCTCTAACCCTGTTCTTCATGTTGCATTGGCCAAGTGGGCGGACGTTGGCCTTATCGCCCCACTGAGTGCAAATACTTTGGCGACCTTTTGCCAGGGTATGGCACCCGATCTCCTCACCTCTCTCTTTCTCGCTTGGAGGAAGGAAAAACCTCTTCTTGCTTTTCCTGCAATGAACACAGAGATGATGAGCCATCCTTTTGTTCAAGAAAACTTAAAGAAAATGGCTGAGCTTCCCAATGTGCTTCTTGGAAAAACTCAATCAGGAGAACTTGCTTGTGGGGACATTGGTGCAGGAAAGCTTGAAAATATTGAAGTAATTGCAAGACTTACCAAAACTTATAATCTCCTCCAAAATAGTAAAAGTGTTCTCATAACCACTGGGGCAACAGTGGCGCCACTTGATTCTGTACGCTACTTAACAAATGCCTCTAGCGGCAAAACATCCCTTCCTTTCGTTGAAGATTGTCTTCAAAGAGGATTTAGTGTCACCGTTATTGCAGGTATTTTTGCAACACCTGAGCTTGATTATTACAAAGACCATCCGTTATATCAGTTGATTAGAATTAAAACTACGAACGACATGTATAAAGAAGTTATAGAGAAATTTCCAAAGTGCGACCTTTATATATCAAGCGCGGCAGTTGGTGATTTTGAGTTCCATCAGTTCAATGGAAAAATGAAAAAATCACAAATGGATAAAAATCTCCCTATAAAAAAATCACCTGATATTTTAGAAGAAGTTCTTAGAATAAAGAAAGAACATCAAAAGATCATTGGATTTGCGGCAGAAGCCTCCCTTGATGAAACTGTCTTGAAAGAGAAATACCTACGCAAGCCAGTAGACCTACTTATTGCCACAGAAGTCAATAACGGCCTGACTTCCGACAAGGCAATTACAGGTTTCCAAACAGACCGGGCCAATTATCGATTTATGACAAATAATGATCTCACCAGTCCCGCCTCTTTAACTAAGAAAGAAATGGCCGTCTCTGCCCTACTCAACTTATTGGATGGAAGAAATGAAGCTCTTCACTAAAAAATCCGATTACCTTAGCTACAATTTGAAACAAAATAGACTCGGTCTTGTCCCAACGATGGGAAATCTTCACCAAGGACACTTAAACTTAGTAACAGAATCCCTGAGAGATAACGAAAAAACTCTTGTTACAATTTTTGTAAATCCCAAGCAGTTTGGACCAAAGGAAGATTTTAACAAATATCCCCGAACACTTGAAAATGATTTAGATGCACTTAAAAAGTTACCAAACTCAAAAGACATTTTAGTATTCGCACCAGAAAATATCGAAGAAATTTATCCTCCAGGATTTAGTACCGAAATTTCAGTTCAGGGCCTTGACCAAACGATGTGTGGGGAGCACAGGCCAGGTCACTTTAAAGGTGTAACAACTGTTGTTTACCAACTCTTTATTACCTCAAAGGCCCATGTGGCCTATTTTGGTCAGAAAGATTATCAGCAATTCAAAATTATTGAAAAAATGACTCACGACCTCCAGCTTCCGATTTCGTTAAAGATGGTCCCAACGACGCGGGAAACCTCTGGCCTGGCACTTTCGAGCCGCAATCAGTATCTTAGCCTCGAGCAAAAGGAAGAAGCGACTCTTCTATACAAAACTCTTAATGAACTAGCTCAATCTTACCTATCAAATCCCAGAGACACTGAGTCATTGCGGCAAAGTGTCTTAAATAACGACCCCTCCTGGCAATACCTTGAAGTCAGGGATAGCGAAAGCCTAGAGCACCCCAATAAAAATACTTCAAAACTTGTAGTTGCAGGTGCTTATTT
>JAFMBV010000088.1 GCA_017858255.1 Bacteriovoracaceae bacterium | reverse complement strand
AATTGTTGCTAGTTCAAAGTCTGGACGAATTTTTAAGAACTCTTCGGGCTTCTCCAAGAGTTCATCATCAGAGCCTGAGCTTTCCGCTTCTTTGCCAAAAACCATAAGTGTAGGCACATTCACTAGTCGACTAGCATCTCTAAAAGATCGCGTTAGCTGACCGCCAATAAAAGAAATCGTTATCCATTTTTGGGCCGGGTTTTGACCTGCTAATTGTGTCTCTTTTATTCTCGTTTCATTAATGAGTGAGTCGTCATAAACCGTTTTCTCTAGAAAAAATCTTAGATTTTGTTCGGTAAAAATAGACTTATAAAATGAATCAGAAAAAATATCGTTGTTGAAAAGCCTCTGATAGAGTTGCTCTTGGGCCGGTGAACCTGAGGCCAAAGAATTAATACCTGTTGGAGAGAGAAGGACAAGACCCTTAACTAAGTCAGGTCTATCTCCTGCTACTTTCAAGATAGAGCTGGTTAATAGAGATTCGGCGACAAGTGTCGCTGGGCCCTTAACAACATCCTCTAAGAAGTTAGTAATAAACTGATCAAAGAGTTCCATAGAGTAGTTTCTCTTTTCTAGTATTCCATTGTCACCAACGCCAGGGAGATCAACGATGAAAACTTGAAGACCCGCCTTATCAAGAAGTGGAAGGATATCTCTCCATGTAATGTGTGTAGAGCCAGCGTAAATGCCATGAACGAGAACAATTTTTTCTCCACCATTTCGACTTTTAGGTCCTCGAAAGGAAACTTCTCCAAAGCCTTGCATTTGAATTTTCTTATTCAGTCGAGATTGGAAGATATCTGGGATAGGGTTTGAGAAAGCAGGGATTGTAAAAAGACAGGCCATAAGCCCTAGAACTACCTTGTTCATTATAAAACTCCTTTTTATATTCATTTAATACGTTAGCAATTTATGAGTGGCTTGCCGAGACTCACGAGTTAGATGTATTTGAGACATACTGTTATAAGTAATTGAAAATATATAGGTTAAACTAAAAAAAAATATTAGCTAGGACTTATGTCTGTCTATAAATGTATGAATTCAATCTAATAATTATCCTTAACACGTAACTACTGCGGGCGTATAAAGAACTTGTAAGAAACCTTTAACGAGGGGAATAAAATGAAGGTCTTATTAATCATCGCATCACTTTTAGTATCACTGGCAGCTAGTGCAGACCATGACTGCTACAGAAGGGCTTTGAATAACTTTTCAGTAGATAGTATGGCCTTCCAAATTAATAGCGAAGAAGCTGTGGCAATGTTTGAAGATCGACCGGACAAAGCAGTTTACTCTGTAGTTAGAAGTCTTGAGCAGCAAATTGGATGTTCAGAAAAGTCCTTTGAGCTAGCGGAAGTTTCTTGTAAAGAAATTGTCCCGGGGAATTTACTATCAAGCATCTGTTACGTAGAGAGTCAGCACGGTTACTTTTTCATTTCAATGGATATGATGGAAAGTATAAACGTGGTTTTTAACCGCTGGGATTAAGAATTCCACAAGCGGCGAAAAGCACCGTCCTTGTCATACATTGAAGCTTGTTTTTGAGTGTTAAAGTATCTATTCGGGCGGGGATCATTTCCAATCCCCGCGATGTATTGCCAGTTACCCCAATTTGAGTAGACATCATAATCTATTAATTGATTTTCAAAATACTCTGCACCCCACTGCCAATTTATTTTTAAATCTTTGATGAGGAATGAAGCGACATTTTGTCGGCCACGATTACTCATAAAACCAGTTTTCCTAAGTTCCAACATATTAGCATCAACAAAGTCATCGCCAGTATTGGCATTACACCATTTCTGAAAGAGGCTTGAGTTCTCTTCAAGATCTAGCGCTATATTTTTTATTCCTTCTAGAGTGAAATAACTCTGAGGATATTTTTCAAAGACCCAGCGGAAATATTCTCTCCACCATAGTTCAAACTTAACCCAATAAGTATCTTGATTTTTTTTAACATTATTTTCATACTCTTCCACGAAATGGAATATGTAATTAGGGGATATGCATCCTAATGAGAGCCAGGGACTAAACTTGGTTGAATATTCGGTTCCGACTAATTCATTACGAGTTTTCTTATAAGACTGAATTGCATTTGTACCATGTGTATAACTATGCAGCCTTTCCAATGCAGCTTCCTCCCCCCCTTCAAAAGGAAAAGCACTTCTAAAGTCATTCTTAGGGAAGATAGGGCCTTCTATTGAGGACAGTGGCCAGTCTTTTTGGATAGGCCACTTTGTGGGGGTTGTAAGGGGCTGCAATGGCTGGAAGTCGAGCTCTACCTGTTTTCTAAATTCAGTGTAAATATCTGGAAGGTTTTGAATACCAGATGGGGGCGTCTTGAGGAGTCGGTCCGTCCAGTAGCTTATGACTTTAATTTTGCTAGATAGGGATGCAACCTCTCTTCTTTCATAGTGAGTATTATGAAGAGGTGTATAAAGGACGTCATAGAGTTCTAAAGTTTCAGAAGGAACAAGATTTAAAATTATTAAGTCATGACCACGAGATAACAGCTGGGTTTTTAAATTGAGAAGAGATTCCCATTGAAACTTTTGGCGCCATAGTCCCCATCTTTCACTTGGAGCCTTGGCGATAAAAGTAATTTCTGTAGCGTTAAGAAGAGCTTCGTTTAAAAGCGAATTGTCTTTTAGTCGGAAATCATTTCTAAAATAATAGAGAACCTTCATCTCCAACCGCCAGGATTGCTGTGTTTCGATAATATTTTCTTGCCGTACTTTCGGGTTTTTGATTCATTTTTTACCCGCCAAAGAATATCTCGTGCTTTTTTAGCGGCATCATCATGATCCACAATAGGTTTTGGATAATCCTTACCATATTTAAAATCATACATAACCTCTTCCATAGCTGTAATTTCCCAAGGACAGTGGATGAGGTTAAGCGGCAGCTTAGAGAGTTCAGGCACCCACTTCTTAATAAATTCACCTTGAGGATCTTTCTCTTTGGCCTGCTTGGTAGGATTATAGATTCGCACGGTATGCACACCTGTTGTTCCCGCTTGCATTTGAAATTGAGGGAAGTGAATACCTGGCTCATAATCAAGAAACATACGAGCAAGATAACGAGCTGCCTCACGCCAAGGTTGCCAAAGTAGGTGTGTGAAAAAGCTGACAACCATCGCTCTCATTCTAAAATTTAAATAACCCGTTTCTTTAACACATCTCATTGAGGCGTCAACCAAGGGGTAGCCAGTAACGCCTTCCTTCCAGGCCTTTATAAAACGCTTATTCTTCTTGGTCCTAAACTGATCATAAACAGGATTTTGGTTAGAGTGTTCTAAAGCACATTCCATTTCAAATTTCTGAATAAAGTGACTTTGCCATTTTGTTCTTGTTTGAAATTGATTTAGACTTTTCTTATGAGTTGTCTGAGGGCGGAGCTTATCGATTGCTTGGTTTATTTGTTTTATGGTGATATTTCCCCAAGCGATATGGGCAGATAATCGAGAGCAGTAGTAACTCGATTTTTCAGGATGTGAAATTGACTGGAAGTATTGAGGGACTAGCTCATTAAGAAAAAGCTTTAATCTTGCATGGGCCTTTGATTCTCCGCCTATTTGAAAGAGGCCCTTTTCTTCTTTGGCCTCTTCTGGGATTTCTCTAGCGAGAGGATCGCAGAAATTGATATCTTTTAACGATATTTGCCATTGAGGAGACTTCATTACGGAAATCCAATTAGCGTCCCAGCCCTTTCTATCCTTAAGCCCCCTGATAACTCCATTTGTATTACATTCTATCCATGGAACCAACGCATCTTTGAGAAGTCTTGAAACCTCTTTATCTCTTTCAAAAGTGAGAGCAACGCCGGTTTCAATATGTGAAAAAACTTTTCGAACCTTTGTTTCTTTGAGAATTGATTCGAGTACGTGGGTGACTTCATTATAATAAATGCTGATAAAGGGCTTTTCTAATGCTTGCTCCATATCCTCAAGAGATTGCCTAATAAAGCGCCAGTGGCGGAGGTCAAAGTCAAAATGAAAAGAGAGTGAGGGCTCAAAAAAGTACAACACAAGAATAGGAAGTCCCTCTTGCTGGGCCAAATAAAAGGGCTCATGATCATTTATTCTTAGATCTCTTTTGAGCCAGACTATGGAGATTTCTTTTGGAAGGGGCATCTACCTAATATATAGGTAAGTTGAGCGTTTCCCTAGGTACTTGGAAGATACTTAGCCTAGACTTTGGTTAGTCCCAGCGAGAGAAGTTGATGTTTATGTTATCTAGTAGGTCTTTTGTGAGAAAAAAGTATCCTAAATTAGTTTCAACATAACAAACTCTTGTATGTTCTTGATTACGGACAACTTTACTACAACGAGAATGGCTTCTTCCGTGTGGTCCTTCGCCAAAATTTACATCTTTGGGGCTGCAGCCTTCGCGATCAAGAAGCAAACGAATCGTATAAATTGCTTCGGCAAGAAAATCACGGCCAAAGTCACGATCAACATCATCACTATGAAAATTGAAATTATAAGTGTCACCAGTATCGTTACCCATAAGTGTAGTAACACAGTCTTTTGGTCCCGCTTGAACTCCTTGGCTTAAAAATACAAGGAAGGCGAGTGCTATCAATGATTTGACGACGTTCATGCGTGTACTCCGTAAATTAATTAAAATGAGTCTCTATGCCCATTTTTACCGAATGCTAACTAATACTGTAAAGGAAAAGCTATATAGGTTAGCCTTCTAGAACGAGATTCCAATACCTTTGTGCGCTGAGTAGTAAAATGGCTAAATACGTTAAATTAGGTGAACCTTAAAAAAAGTATTAGTAATACTACTAAAAAATAGATATTAATCTAATGTCTGAATGCAAAGGGAAAACAATGAAAAAACTTGGAACTTTCTTTTTATTACTGTTTACCGTTTCGGCTTGGGCCACTAGCTCATATTATCCAACTGATTATAAAAACGCTTTCAAAGGAAAAGATTTTTCCGATGAACAGCTAAAAGAAAAACTCTTTGTACTCCTTAGCTCAGTTCATATTTATAAAAACGATCGTGATGACAAAATTGTTCCCCATTGTGATGGTGAGGGAAAGTGTTACGAGCATAAAAGCATCGGTTACAGGGGAGCTCGTAAAGTTCTTTTTGGAAAAATTCATTTAAGAGAAGATTCTGAAGGCTACTATGTTCAAGATGTTTACTGTCGAAAGAAAGTTACTCGAAGAATGAGCAACGTTGGCCCAAACATCATTCCAAATAATAATGTGATTAACTGTGAGCACACTTGGCCACAGTCTCGATTCAGTCGTAGTTTTGATAAAGGTTTGCAAAAATCTGACCTTCATCACCTGTACCCAACTGACTCTAAGGCCAACTCTGTAAGGGGCAATAATGAGTTTGCAGAAGTAGATGGGGATATGCTCAGAGATTGTGATGGCTCTTATACTGGAGTTGAGAAATGGCAGGGTGGCTACTTTGAACCACCAAGTGAGCACAAAGGAAATGTGGCGCGTGCCCTTTTCTATTTTTCTATTCGTTATAAATTGAAAATATCTCGTAAAGAAGAAGAGTATTTAAGACGTTGGCATAATCTTGATCCAGTGGATGCTAATGAAACGGAAAGAAATGAGCTCATTCATAAAGTTCAAGGAAACCGTAATCCATTTATTGATTACCCAGAACTCGTAGGTCAAATAGCAAACTTCTAGGCTGACTCTTTTTCTTCCTCTTCTTTTGTTAGCTTTCTTGGCCGACGATTATAAAGAGGAAGTGCTATGGGGACAGGACCAATATCATTTAATCGTGCGACTAAACCTAGGGCTTGCTTTTTTAAAGTGAGCTCAACTCTTAATAAGTTATTCACAAAGAGCGCATAGACTTGTGGGTTTTTTTCAAAGATTCCCTTAAAGACTCTGAAGTCGATTCTCAAGCAAGTGAGGTCACTTTTTGCAACGACAGTGTATGGGTGGACTTGGTCATTACCAAAAAGTACTTCTCCAAAATGATCCCACCCTTTTAGTTGCTGCATGAGAAACTCTCGTCCCCATGATTGATAAACCAAATCAGCCTTCCCCTCCATGATGATATAAAAGGCTTCTATAGGGCTACCTCCAAGGCAGGGGCAGTCCCCAGAGTTCCATGTATAAATCTTTTGTCCTTTAAGAAAGAGGTCTATCTCTTCCTCAAGAATATCGTGGAAGAGTGGAGAGCTTTTTAAGCTAAGAGCGAGACTCATAGAAAGTTCCTTCACTAACGAACAACAGGCTCCCATTCTATATCCTATGGGGCTCAAGTCCGAATTTGTGCTTAACTGACCGAATAGACGTAGTGGGGGTTCTTTACTTATGACCCTTGGGCCACAACTTTTTAAGGCGTTCTCCTATCCTAGATTCAGTCCCATTTTCTGTTGGTTGGTAGAATTGGGGTGTGCCAGTAGGAGAGTATTGTTGGGCCACAAAAGAGCCCTCACACGAGTGAGGGTATTTGTAGTTGCTCTTGTCGGGGTGATGGTTGCGAAGGTGAGTGGGTACTTCTAACGTGGGTCTTTCTCGCACATACTCAAGGGCTGCGTCTAAGGCCTTGTAAGCAGCATTAGATTTTACGGTTGAGGCCAAATATGTGGTTACTTGGGCGAGGTTAATACGCGCTTCAGGTAACCCAATATTCTCGACAGCAGCGAGGCCAGAGACAGCGAGAGTTAGTGCTTGAGGATCGGCATTGCCAACATCTTCAGAGGCAAAGATCACGAGTCTGCGCGCGATAAACTTAGGGTCTTCTCCACCATCAAGCATAATAGCGAGGTAGAGTAAGGCAGCATCAGGATCACTTCCACGCATGGATTTAATAAAGGCTGAGATGACATCGTAGTGACGGTCTTGATTTTTATCGTAATTGCGAACAGCGCCGCCGATACTTTCTTTAACATTCTCAATGGTAACTGTTCCTTCTCTTAAGAGAAGGGCTTCAAGAGTATTGAGGGCCTGGCGAGCATCTCCATCTGCGAGTTTTGCCAAAATTTCAATGACTTCAGCTTCTAGCTTTTGGCCGACTTTTTCCATGGCCTCATTAAGAATATTTTCTAAGGCCTCTGGACTTAGTTTGGCCAAAGTAACCAGATGGACGCGAGATAGAAGCGCCCGGTTAACGCTTGTTTTTGGATTTTCTGTCGTTGCACCAATAAAAATAAATTCACCTTTCTCGACGTAGGGAAGAAGGGCATCTTGCTGGGCCTTATTAAAGCGGTGAATTTCATCTACAAAAATGACGGCCTTTTTGTCATAAAACTGTTGAACCTCTTTTGCTCGCTCAATGACTTTCTTGAGATCGGCAACTCCTCCAAGGACGGCATTAAAGATAAAAAGTTCTAGGCCTCGGTGTTGGCAAAGGATTTGTGCCAGAGTCGTTTTACCAGAGCCTGGGGGACCCCATAAGATGAGGCTTGGTAGCTCCTGTCCTCTTAGGAAGGGGTGTTTTTTAAAGATCGCCTCTTGCCCGTAGAAGCCTGAGAAGTCCGTAGGTCTTACTCGATGCGCAAGCGGGCCATTGGTTTTAGGCCCTGTGCTGTCAGTAGGGGATGAAAAGAGATCGGGATCAGTATCTTTCACTATTTTCTTCCTCTGCTAAAGACTGATTGACACTTAACTGGCGCCATCCTAACTTAGAGCCTCTTAAAAAGCTATTACAAGCCCTTCAGTAGAGGGGTCTAATGTCATGAAGAGGAGGTGAAGTGTTATGTCTACGACAATTCGTGTGGAAATTGAAGATCGTTCAGGTTTAGAAAGATCGCTACGTAAGTTCAAAAAAATGTGTGAAACATACGGAGTGGTTCGCGAATACCGCAACCGTCAAGAGTACAAGAAACCTTCTGTTCGGACTAAAGAAAAGACCGAGGCTGCAGAGAAGAGAAGAAGAAAATCTCTTTTTAAAGTTAAGAGAGGTCCAAAAATTTAATTAATGAGCCCTGCTTTTAGCAGGGCTTTTTTTATCTCAAAATAATTTTCAAGCAAGAGTTCCAACGGTTATGCATGATCTTGATGAGACTTACGATATTCTTTGGTAGGTTATGGTTACCCTTTGTCATTTTCATGTGAAAGGTATTCCAAGATAGGTTGAGTTCTTCAAGTCTCTTGATAAGAAAAACTTTGTCTTTTTGATAAAGAATCATCTCATCAACTTCTTTAAAAAAGTGAATCCACACTGCGTGAAAATCATCCCTTAGTTCTCCTTCAAGGAGCTGGTTTAGCATGAGCTCTGAGCTAAGAAGCATCTTATGAATGGTGGGTTCAATGAGAGACTTTCCATCATAGTAAGGGAAGAAACTAGTATTTGCTGTAAGGATATACTCTTCTAGGGCGTGCATAAGACGATAGTTCTGATTCCCCATTTGACCGAGGGCCGAAATCAAGTGCAGCATGCCTTCAAGCTCATGGCTTGATTCAGTATTGGTAAGTTTCACTAAATTATTTTGGGGTTCCATGATCAGACGATCGATGACTCGGCTCTTCCCGTAGAGACCTTTTAAATCGAGAAAACAATCTTGGTCAATTTGTTTGCACTTCTTTCGAAACTTCTTAAAGGATCTCTCGGTATCTGAGAGCTGAAGAAAGAGCTTGATGGTTGAGTCATGAATTGGGTGCAGCTTTTTTAGAATGTGGTAAAACTCTTGGGTTATGGCCCTGAGTTGGGGCAGTATGTAGCGCTGAAAACTTCTATCATCAAGATTGATTTTCTTTGTGTCATAGAGAAAATAAGAGCTTCTTACTTGGGCATGGCCTAAGCTTGGAAACAGAAAGAATAAGCACAGAAGTAACCTCATGCTCTCAGTTTTAATGGAAATGGCAAGGATGTCAAAGCAAACGACTAAGCGGCAGATTTTCTCGGATCGACGTCCCTAAAGTCACTGATATCGTACTCATCTTCAAGACCCATATAGCCTGGAGCTTTTCTAAGACTTGGGAAAGGTTTGATAAATCCCTTTTCATGATATTTAAAAGTAATTTCAAAAGATTGAGCCGCAGAATAGTTCTTTATTAGTTCCTTAGGAAATAAGGGGAGAGCGAGTTCTTCTAATTCAAAACGCCAATCAACATTTTGTGGGAGTTCACCACTAAAGATTGCGGCGAGACAGATGAGAGCACCACCTTCAGAAGCAGATATCACTAGGGATTCATCTTTAAACGGTTTTAAATCTCTTACAAGGGCTGCACGCATTTTTTTAATTTCACTTTCTTTTAGAAACTTGAAAGAACAAAAATACTCTCGGTGTTGCCGTGAGAGTTTGTTTTTTTCTATCGACGAAAGACCAAGGTGCGAAAATTCACTCATTAACGTGTCAGCAATTGTAATTTCTTTTTCAGGAAGATTAAATTTGAAATTCTTTATGGCCTTCTTGCGGCCTTGCTTTTTGACTTGGATATCGGCACATAGGTTTTTTTTATTGGCCATGGTCTCATCTCCCGAAAGTGAACTTTCATTATAACCTCCTTTCGGTGGTTTTAAGGTGAGAGTTGAGAAACAATTTGAAAAAATCCCCTCGAATGTGAGGGGATTAGGTAGGTTAACTATTGGTTAGTATTACGCTTTAGTGATCTCTAAGGTCAGCTCGTGCTCATCAATAGAAAAAGACTGACCGTTCTTATTTGCGCTGTCTTCTGAGAGGCTAAGCGCCAATGTTTCGCCACATATGTAATCTTTGTGCTTTAAGATGGCCCCTTTTAGACGTTGAGACTCACTCGTGAAAGTAATTTTGATTCTATCTTCAACGTTAAAGCCAAGCTCTTTTCTAGTTCTTTGGATGCGGTTAATACATTCACGGGCAAGGCCTTCATCCACCAATTCATCTGTGAGCTGGCAATCTAGGTCGATACTGATAAAGCGATTACTTAAGGCCTGTGTGCCTTCTTTTGCTTCTCTAAAAATAAGGAAGTCATCTGGCATAAACTTTTCACCATCAAGAATTAGCTCACCTTTTTCTTCTAGCTGTTGTAATTGTTCATTACTCACAGCTTTTATAAGCTTCATAAACTGACCCATTCGCTTTCCAAATCTTTTTCCTAATACTGGTAAATTCGGTTTTGCGTATAGGTTGATGAATTTGTCCTCTTGAGTGTCGTACTCAACATTTTTCACATTGAGCTCTGCCTTTATGTACACTTCAAGTTTTTTAATTTCATCCAATAATTCTTGGTCTTGGTGAATGACTGTTAATCGTGAAAGAGGAGTTTTCACTTTGATTTTTTCTTCAGTCCTTTTTTGACGACCAAGAAGAATAAGTTGTTGCATACGATCCACGGCTTGTTCAAGCTTTGGTCGAATCATTTCCTCTTGTGCCATAGGATAGTCACAAAGGTGAATAGATTCTGGATTCTGGGATTTATCCGAAAATTCGAGGAGCTCTTGGTAGATATGCTCACTAAGAAAAGGCGCAAAAGGGGCCATCGCTTGAGAAACTTCAAGTAAACAAGTGTAAAGAGTTGAATAAGCGGCACACTTATCATCGTTGAGGCCGTCTCCCCAAAAGCGAGTTCTATTGAGACGAATGTACCAGTTGGTTAAGTCTTCAATAAAGGAGAAGAGGGCCGGTACAACATTGTAAAGGCGATAACCTTCCATCTCAGTTGCAATATTTTTCTTAAGAGTTTGCAAATTGGATAGAATCCAATTGTCTGTAATATTATCTGAAGTCTTGCGATGTTCTTTATTATTCCAATTATCAATATTGGCATAGGTGGTAAAAAACTTATGAGAATTGAACCATGGAAGAAGCGCCCTTCTAACCATGTCCTTAACGCCGCTATCGGAAAATCGCATTTCTTCTGCACGCACAAGGCCGGAGTTGATGAGATAGAGCCTCATAGCATCAGCGCCATATTCTTCCATAAGGTCATCTGGAGCAGTGTAGTTTCTTAAGCGTTTTGACATTTTCTTGCCATCTTCCGCCATAACAATACCGTTGACGATGACATTTTTAAACGCAGGCTTTCCATAGAGTGCAGTGGCCAAAATTGTTAAGGTATAAAACCAACCACGAGTTTGATCGAGGCCTTCGGCAATAAACTCGGCAGGAAATCCTTTTTCAAAGAGCTCTTTGTTTTCAAAAGGGTAATGAAGTTGTGCATATGGCATTGAGCCGGACTCAAACCAGCAATCAAGAACTTCAGTGATTCTCTTGTATGAGCCTTTTTCACCTTTGACAGTAAATTCAATTGGGTCAACGAATTCACGGTGAAGATCGTCTAGTTCGATCCCACTATGGTTCTTAAGTTCTTCAATAGACCCAACACAGATAAATTTATCTTCTTCGGTGTTGTGCCATACTGGGAGTGGAGTCCCCCAGACACGGTTTCTTGAAATAGACCAATCTCGAGCACCTTCAAGCCATTTTCCAAAACGACCATCTTTGATATGCCCTGGAACCCAATTGATTTGCTGATTTGACTCTAAAAGCATGTCTTTTATTTTTTCAACTCTGACATACCAAGAAGGGATGGCCTTATAGATGAGTGGGGTATCAGAGCGGTAGCAAAAGGGATAGGAATGCACGTAAACTGTTTGCTCAAAAAGATTACCTTTCTCTTTTAGGTCCTTGATGATCTGCTTATCAGCTTCTTTTACGTGTTTGCCCTCGTAATCGGTAATCTCTTTTGTGAAGCGACCAGCATCGTCCACTGGGCAAACTAGAACTTCACCGAGTCCAGCTTCTTTCATGATTCTATTATCATCTTCACCAAAACCAGGAGCGGTGTGAACAATGCCTGTTCCTGAATCTGTACTAACATAGTCATCATTAAGAATTTGGAAGGCACCATCTTTTTCTAGATGAGCAAAGTAAGGAAAAATAGGCTCATAACGACGACCCTTAAGTTCACTTCCCTTTAGCTCCTTAAGGATTGTGAAGTTCCTCTTCTTTTCGTAGCTAGAGACTAGGGCCTTCGCCATATAAATATTTTTGCCAAGGTCTTCATCTTTAAGAAGGACGTAATCAATATCTGCACCTGCGCAAAGTCCGAGGTTTGATGGCAGTGTCCAAGGAGTTGTGGTCCAAGCAGAGAAGTAAGCATCTTCATCTTTTGCTTTAAAGAGAACTGTAATCGCTGGGTCTTGAACATCTTGATAGTTTTGGCCGGCTTCAAAGTTTGAAAGGACAGTTCCAAGGGCCGTTGAAAAGGGAACAACTCGGGTTCCTTGATATATGAGGTCCTTATCCCAAAGTTGCTTGAAAACCCACCATACAGATTCCATAAAATCTGTATCCATAGTTTTGTAATCATTTTCAAAATCAACCCAACGACCAATACGGTTTACTGTTTTTTCCCATTCTTTTGTATAGCGAGAAACAATGCTGCGACACTCTTGGTTGTAACCGGCAACGCCTATTTTTTTTACGGCGTCTTGAGCAGACATGCCTAACTTTTTATCAATTTCGTGTTCAACGGGAAGGCCATGACAGTCCCAACCAAATCGTCTCTCTACATAGCGACCTTTCATGGTCCAATAGCGAGGAACAGCGTCTTTCAAGACACCGCCAACGAGGTGACCGTGGTGAGGAAGTCCGGTTGCAAAAGGAGGCCCATCATAGAAAATATAAGGGGCGCCATCTTTTGTTTTTTCAAGAGACTTTTTAAAGGTCTTATTTTCGTTCCAAAATTTTAGAATTTCGTGCTCAGCATCCACAAAAGAAAAGGCATCACTGGTGGTTTGCTTACTTGAATCGCTCACGATTTCTCCTCAAATGGCTTCTATTCTTTTAAATCGCTGCAGTTTAGCAAAGAGTTGCTCTTTTGGCGAGGATTGTAACCCCTAAGCCCTTAATTCTATTGGTTTGAGCTTATTTTTCGGCAAAATTTTCTCGGGACATTGGTTCGATGCTCCTTTGGCCAAGCCTCAATACTCATTTACCGATTAGTAAGTCATGAAAATTATTATTGTTTTTCTCTTTTTACTTAACCTCATTGGTGCTTTTGCCCAAGGAGAAGCAGTCACTGAAAAGTCTGATGAGCAAAAGGTGAGGATTTTTGTAAGCCCAGATCAACAGCTCCTAAAGCAAGCCGATGTCCAGTATAAGGGCGAAAAGGCTTCCTTAGTTGATTGGGAGGAGCTCGATGAAAAGAGGTTTCTTAATATCGAAAGATGGAAAGTGGATTTGAAAGTAAAGGAGAGCGAGCCTCGCTGGCGTCGTAACCTTCAAGAACGTAGGCTGATGGAAAAAGTGGGCTATGTCATTGAATGTGTCGGTAATTGTCGACTCTACCGAGGGGTTGGTTATTCGAAAGTTGATTACCTCTCGACATTGAGAGAAGGCGATGAGCTTCAAACGTTGGAAGACTCTTACTTATGGGCCTATTTTTTGGATGGAACCTTAGTTCGTATGAGTCCCAATGGTTCAATTACGTTAAAAGAAATTAATATTGGCATGAAAGAAAATTTTATTTTCACACGCCTGAATGCTGGAAACATTCTTCTTTGGGGGAGAAATCAAAGGAAGTTTAAACCTTTAAATTTCAAAGAGACAGATTCTCTCTTTTTACCTCTCTCTTTTTTAGAGGCAAACCCTAAAGACCCGGGTCTCAAATTAGATGAAGAGAATCTATTTGGTTATCTTGAAAAAACCTTAGATCATTTTGGAAAGTATAAGCGTTTGAATGAACTTATTGAGGAGAACAAGCGCGAGGAGATGAAGCCAACCGAGTTCTTTTTAGTGATGCCCAATGGAACAATTCAGGGGTCACAGATGATTGCCGAGTTTATCGTCTTACCTGGGAATAAAAGTTATTTTAAACTGCGCTCTCATAAACAGGCAGGGCTTATAGGAGAAGAGAGTCATAAACCTGGGACCTTTTACTTCAGAGGTTATAATAATAAGGAAACGAGTGAAGCTGAGGTTGGTCAATGGTATGAAGTTGGCGCGAAAGGAAGGAGTATAAGTCCTTTGAAGGATATTGGTCCTTTTGGTATGGGGGAATTTGTAACAAGAAATATTCCCACCATTTTAATTGCTCGAGAGATTTTTTATAAGAAATATTCTGGATTTGCTCATCAGAAGATGGGTGAGAGGCAGTTGGCCGAAGGTCATGGTTACCGCTTATGGGGTGCCAAAGATAAAGAAGGCTCTGATTTGAACCTACGCCTTAAGTTTTTACACGAATACACAAGAAGAATTGAGACGAATAATTTAGTTGTTTCTGAGCAATTTAAGAAAAGGCTTGAGCGACGCGGAGAAAAGTGGTCTTTTTCAGAGTATAGTCAAAATTATTATCGCCGGGCCATTGGGGACTTCTACAATTATCGTGAAGGGGTTAATATACTTTCAGGAAAAGGAAGTTCTCTAAATTCTGAACGTAAACCTTTTTGGAAAAAAATCCATGGCATTAAACAGTAAATATTCTTTGATTCTTGCTTCTAACAGTCCACGACGAAAAGAGCTTTTAGGCTGGGTTGATATTCCCTTTACTATTCAAGGTTCAGACGTGGAAGAGGTTTCTGATGCTACGGACCCTGTTGAAGTGGCATTAGATATTGCCAAGCTAAAGGGAGAGAGCGTTTGGGATGTCCTTATAGATGTTGAAGTCTTAAACCCTTTAATCGTGGCCTCTGATACTCTTGTTGAGCTCAGGGGAAAAATTTATGGAAAGCCTAGCTCTGTTGATGATGCAAGAATGATGTTACAGGAGCTCTCAGGTAATTGGCACAAGGTTGTGACTTCTGTTTATTTAAAGGGCATGATTAATAACGATGCTGTTTCTAAAAGCTTTGCTGTCGTTACAAAAGTAAAGTTTGCAGACATTGGTGAAGATATTCTTGAGCCCTATTTGAATAGTGGGGAGTCTATGGATAAAGCTGGTGCTTACGGCATTCAAGGAAAGGGACTGACATTTGTTGAAGCCATCGAGGGCTCGTATTCAAATGTGGTTGGATTTCCTTTAAATGAGTTTATTGGCCAATTGAAAGATTTCTTGGGTTGTGGCCCTGATGAGACTAATTGGCGGGATCGTTTTAGATGTTGAAGTATCTCTTTCTATTTTCTTTTTTCTTACTCTTTACAGCGAATGGTGAAGGGCCAACTGACGAAGGAAATATTTTTGATTACACCAAGAAAGTTCATTCTTCTCTAAAAGAGCTAAAAGATTTGGGTCCAACTAAATACTTTAAAGAGATTGATAACTACCGTTCTGACCTTGAAAAATACTTTGATCAAAAAAAACGGGTTTGTGAGGGAGAGTTTTCGACGGTTATCCTTAACGGTGTTTCCCAGAATGAAAAAGAGAATAAGCCCCTTAAACTTAAACCTGAAGAACGAAAGCTTTGCTTCAGAGAGCTAAAGGCCCTTCAGTTAACATTTATCAACAATATGTATGTCGCTAGAAAAAGATATCTCGAATATCTTCATGGAGAGCGAATTAAAGAATTAGAGTCTGCGAGAGAGAATGCAGTGAAAAGCCTTCAAGATAGCTTCAATAAAAGAAACCGACGCTAAGGCCGTTTTCTCTTTTTAAATGAATTTAAATCAAAAATTATTTTTTAGCTGTTGCAAAC
>JAFMBV010000087.1 GCA_017858255.1 Bacteriovoracaceae bacterium | reverse complement strand
TTTGGCTTAACTCCATCGAGATCGGCAAGGTGACATTTTATCGTCTGCACAAGGGCATCAGAAGAAGGATAAGAGCTTAGTGGTCCTCTTTTATTTAGGTCGAGCTTAAGCAATTGATTGATCCATAAATCGAGGCCGAGAGCGGCACCTGTAAATCCTGCCCAAACACCAAAGGCCGCGACTCTTTTTCCATTTGAGTGGGTGAGGTACTCGAGATCGAATAACTTGCCTTCACCTTCTGCGAAACGGCCTAAGAATTGGTCGGCTCCATCTTGGGCCTTGTAGGCATGGGCGAAGTGGATATGGCGGTGGGGCAGTGAAAAGTCGTCAGTATTAAGTTCTTTTAGGCCAAAGATTGTGGCCTCTGGAGGTGCCTCAGTAATCCAGCTCTGAGAGGCCTTCATCTCACAGCCAGCTTCAAGGTATTCTTCATCTTTAAAAACTCTTAAAACACTTCTTTCAACGACGACTCTATGACCTTTATCAAGAAGGTCTCTTGCTTGGACCGGTGTAAGGGCCACGCGTTCTTCAAATTTTTTAGTCTCGCTTCTAAGCCAAAGTGTTCTTTTCATCTAAGTTCCCTATAGTTCTAGCTTGTGCTAGCGAGAATGACGCGATCTGTAAAGGGCCCTTAAATATTTTCAAATACTAAGTTACCGAAATTAGGGAAAGGGAAAGTGAATTTGTAAATTATGGATGGTGCTCACCCATACTTCATCTTGAGGATTGCGGTAGGGGTTTTTAAATGTGTACGAGAAGTGAAACCAGCTTGTTTTAAACTGAGGCATGACTGTTAAAAACTGATTTGAGATTTTTAGACTGAGGGAAAAAGGCACCTCATGTTTTTTGAAATTAAAATGTGCTCCACCATATAGGCCACGCCGAACGCCATACCATTTTCGATAGTGAACACCTAGAAAGGGTTGCATAAGAATGTGGCTGCCTTCTGTAAACCAAGTGTATTGAGAATGAAGCAGTGGTGTACTTCCATAGAGGCTTTTAATATCCGAGCTGGTCTTTAGATTAAGTTCTCGTACACCAAGCTCTAATACTCCTCTTGAGGAACGTTTATTGTAAATTAAATCCATGGCAAAGAAGTTATGATCTCTTTTTAAATCATCTAAATTAAAAAACTCCCCACTAGAAGAGAGTTCGGCGGCAGTTAAGCTAACCGCTGTATCTGCTCTCGTCATTTGATATAGGGCCGCTTCGTAAAAGATATCCTTCTTTGGCCTATAGATCGTGGCGAGTCCTTTTTTGATTTCTTTTCGTACGTAAGTTTGGGCCACGGGGCTTGTGGCATCTTGGCGGTTATTAATCGATAGCATGACACCCGCATTTAGCTGATAAAAAAGTGAGCTATAAAACTTATGTTTCTTAACTTTAATGTCGGGGAGGGGAATACCTGCACCGACGAGCAGGTCAATATACTTTTCGGTGTTAACGTTCTTGCTAAGAAGTTGAAAGGTTTCAAGCTGTTTTTGAACTGAATTAGAGCTAGAGTCTGAGGTATTTGAAAGGTCATTGATTAAAGTATTTATGCCTGAAGAGATCACCAGGTCAACTTCGAGGAATTGACTATAAGGTCGCTCCCTAAGACTGCGATCGATCATAACCCGGTCATGGAGAAGGGTAAAACGTTGAATTTCCCCTCGTGCAGTTTGAGCACCAGTTGCAAATGAGAATATGAATGACAGTACCAAAAAGATTTTCGACATGATGCCTTTATTATACTAAAAGACATGGGGAGGCTGAATGATTCTTTATCATCCACGATTAGCAACAGAACTAGCTCATTACGGTATTAATTTACCTTTAAGGGATGATCGTTCTGATCAGGTCTTTGGCCTTTTAAAGAAGCATTTTCCTAACCTTGCTCCATTTGATTTAGAAAATTTAATACCTATCTGTAGGGAAGATATTGCCCGTGTCCATGAAGATGGCTTTCTTAAAAGATGGTGGAGCCCAGAAGGGTTTCTTGAAGAAACTCTAAGGGCATATGATTGTCAGTTTGTTGCTAGTTCAGCAGTTGCTCCACTTGAAGAATTGAGAGAGAGTATTTTACGCCAGGTGAGTGCCACTTATACGGCAATAGAAATGGCGCTTGAGGAGAGTTTTTGCTTTTATCTTGGAGGAGGCATGCACCATGCCCGCAAGTCCTTTGGTTCAGGATTTTGCCCGCTTAATGATATTGTCATTGCTCTCAAAAGGGCTCAATCAACTGGTCGGATAAAAACGGCCTTGGTTATTGATACAGATGCCCATCATGGAGATGGAACCGCTGAAGTTACTGACAATGATGAATCCATAAGCACTCTTAGTATACATATGGCACAAGGCTGGCCGTTTGATAGTGAGTTACCAAGGGTTAATTCTGATGTTGATCTTCCAATCGAAAAGGGTGAAGAGTCCATTTACTTAGAGCAATTAGGTAAGGGCTTAAAGTCTCTAGAGCATAAGAGTTTTGATTTTGTCATTGTCGTTGCTGGAGCTGATCCGCATGAGCATGATGAATTAAAATCTACTGAGGAACTCAAACTTACTAAAGAGCAGATGTTGTCCAGAGATATGATGGTCTACAAATGGTGCCAAGAAAGAGAGATGCCCCAGCTTTGGTTAATGGCCGGAGGTTATGGAGAGCAGGCACCACATATTTATGCTCAGTTTATTTTAAAGGTGCTCCACCTCATGGGGTAAGATTCTCTTTGTTGGTCTGAAGTAAGTACGAGGACTGTAGCGCAGAAGGTCTGGTACTTTTGTCATGTAGAGACAGGCATACTTTTCAACCTGATCGGCCATTCGAGATTCTTCCTGACCCGCACGCATGAGCTCTCCCCAGTAAGGGTTAAAGTGAGTACGGTAATCGGTAATCTCATCTGAAATTTGGTTATTGAGACTTTCTATTTTTGAATAGATCTTATTAACTTCATCTTTTTCTGCTTTCTCACCTTTTTCAAAACGGGCCACTTCAATCTGATTAAGCTGAAACTCAAGCTCTTCTTTCTTGGCCATATACCCATCAATGGCCTTTTGAATCTTTGCGGACTTTTGAATGGATTCAATCTCTTCTTTTAAGGGTTCTAGCACGAGGGCCGTTCTCCAGTTAAAAGTCTTTTTGATAGATACGACATCACCATAGATATGATCACCAAGATAGAGAATTTCCTCACCATCTAAATTAAGATCACTTTGCAGTTTACCAGCAAAACCACCCTGATAAATTCCATTTTCAATGGGACCAAAGTGATTGCTCATAAGGCCTGATTCAGGATCAATTTTTAAAAATGCTGTGGGACTTGTAAAAAAACTAGGCTTTCGCGCTAGGGTTATTGTGATATCAAAGAGCTCACTCCAGTCTTTATGATTTTTAAGAAAAGGATTGAGAGTGTAATCGAGAAGAAGGCGAGTATATTGATAGTCAGAGTTGGTGATCACCACCATCTTTTTTCCATAGTGCTTGTAACGCTCTAGAAGCTTGGCCATCTCTGGGTCTTTGACTATGTAGGTTTCAAGATCATTGGCGACTTGATCTTTTAACGTACCGTCAGCATGACATATATCTAATGCAAACTTTATGTCTTCGGCCAAAATGGTAAAGTCAGGGAGGTCAAGACCTTCCTTCTTAAGTTGAACTAACTGGGAATAGATAACACCATTTGATATGGAAAAACTTGTATCAAGGGATTGAAACTGCTCGAGACTTAGGTCAATCACACGGTTAGCATAAATCCTTTGCATCTCTTTAAAGCCCAACGGCTCAAGACCATGATAGGCTTCTTTCACCTTTCCAAAACGACTGGCCTTTAAAAGATGGCCTCTTTTACGATCTATAATAAGACCCTGAATAGAACGTTCAAAATCAAAGGTGAGTTCACTTATTTTTTTGGGATAATTCTTTACTTCGATCAATTTCTTGAGGGTTTCCTTATGAGTAAGGCGCTCAAAGGCTTCGCTATCGTAGCGGACAATGGTGTAGTCCATGTCAAAGCCGATCATTTTTATTTTTTTCATGTTAATTGTGCGGTTAATAAAAACACTCATATGGGTCCTCTCTTTTTTCACAGCTTATAAGCACCTAATTACAAAAGAATGGGGATGGGCGTTATAAAACCTATTCTTTTAAGACAAAGACCTTTTGGGGCGATGAGTAAAATTGCTTCATCGCTTTTCTCGCTATAAAGTATGGACCTATGTTAACAAGCACTTCGCGCCGTTTATGATATTTGTCCTAAGAAATAATAAGGAAGGATTTATGAGAGGATTATTTCTATGTTTTTGCCTTGTCTGGGTTGGTTTGTCTTTTGGGGCAACTCCAGAAGAAAAAGGCCTTGAGATCGCAAAGAAAATGCAGGCCGCAAACAATGGCTTTATAGGTGAAGAATCTCTAATGGAGATGGTCCTCATTGATGCTTATGGGGCAAAGACCACTCGTCTTATGAAAGGCATGGTCATGGAAGTTCCAAAGGATGGAGATAAGTCGATTTCTATTTTTCAAAATCCGAAAGACGTTAAGGGAACGAAAATGCTTACTCATACTCACAAGAGTGGTGATGATGATCAGTGGCTTTATCTTCCAACTGTACGAAGAGTGAAGAGAATCTCATCTTCTAATAAATCATCATCATTTATGGGTAGTGAGTTTAGTTATGAAGATCTTGGCTCCCAAGAAATTGAAAAATATAACTATAAGCTGTTAAACGATATTAAAATCGGTGGCTCTGGCGGATGGAAACTCGAAAGAGTTCCTAAGACTAAGTCAGGCTATTCTAAAATGGTCATGTACGTGAGTCAAAAGTATATGAACCCTGTAAAGGTCGAATACTTTGATAGAAAGTCTGAACTTTTAAAGGTTGCGGTCTTTTCAAACTTCAAAGGCTTTAAGGCCGGCACTAAAAGCTTATGGCGTTCTAATAAAATCCATATGAAAAATGTTCAAACAAAGAAGGAATCGATTTTTGAATGGAAAGAGCGCTCTCTTGGGGTTAAGCATAAAGATCGTGATTTTAATAAAACGGCATTACAAAGATAAATAAAGATAAATAAAGATAAATAAAGATAAATATGAAGTTAGCCCTTATCGCATTTCTCATTTGTTTCTCTACTTTTGCACAAGAATGGGCAAATAAAGGTGAAGTCTCCTTTCAGTGGCGCCAGTTTGATAATGACAATGTTCAACTCTCGGAAGACACAGGCATGCTCGTTTTTTCCAGAGTTGAAAGTGTTTATACGGATGATGAAAATCGCCATGTTTTTAGAGGCTTCGCTAGAGTTGACCAAAAAGATGGCGACCGCGACTTTATGGCCTTTGAGGATGTTTACTTCTCTCACTATCTTGATTCAGAGCAGAAGTGGCTTGCTTTAGCTGGGTATAAACTCTTTAACTGGACGGCAACAGAAGCTTTTCACCCTGCCGATGTCATTAATTCAAGAAACTTTGACTCTGACCTCGAGTATTTTGAGAAGCTAGGGGAGCCTACCGTTGAGCTAACTGGGCTTTTTGATTGGGGCTCTTTGAGCTTCTTTATTTGGCCACGCTTTGAAAAGCCACAATTTCCAGGTAACCGTTCTCGCTTGGGCTTTGGCCTGGACTTGGCGAGACCTGAGGCCATTCAAGGGACTAAAGTAGGCGAGGAGTGGGCGCTTCAAGGGGGAATTCGCTTAGGTTACACATTGGATGATGGTGACTTAAGCTTTCATGTGATTCATCATGTGGACCGAAACTTTCCTATTGTGGGTACGACAGAATTTACCTACAACCCATTTCTTCAAACAAATATTCCCAATAATCTTGCCGCCTTCACCACAAGTCCTACGCCCTACTATTTTAGAAAAACTCAGGTGGGGGGAACCCTTCAGTATGCCCTTTCAAATCTTCTCATTAAATTTGAAGGCGCTTATCGAATATTTCAAGACGACATAGAAGTCTTGACGGCAGAGGGACTAAGGAAACCGGTAGATCATAGTGAAGTCGCCTTTGGTCTTGAATACACCCTGCCTTTTAGTTTGGATGGCGGCGATACCTACCTTTTCTTTGAGGGAGGGACAATTCTTGGCACGACAAAAGAGGAAAGAGCGCGCCTCGGAGCATTTCAAAGAGATGTCCTTCTTGGGGTGCGTCATAGTTTTAATGACGTTATGGGGTCAGAACTTTTTGTTTCTCTTATTCATGATGTGGAAAGAAAAAACGAAAGGCTATATAATCTCTCCTATAGTAGAAGATTAAGTGATCTTTGGAAGGCAAGCGTGGGTGTAAGAATTTACGATGCCCAACAAAAGGGTGCTGTGGCGAGGGGTTTAGAATCTCTTGATGGTGCTCATCATGGTCTCATTACTCTTTCACGTTTCTTTTAATTTTTTGCCATTTATTAGGAAGAAAAATGAGCTACAAGATTGAACCGGGTTTTGTTACTCGCATCTGCGACTTAATAAAAAATAATACAAAAACTTCCTTTATATTATCCATTATATTTATCGCCACATTGGCCCCTGGGCTTCGCTTCTTTGCAGAGAAGTATGATGTGCGCATTTGGTTTCGTGAAACTGATCCTCTTATTAAAACATTGAATTCATTTGAACGTCAGTTTGGAAATGATGAGAGTGTCGTGGTGGTCTTGCATGCTCCTGATGGAGTTTTTAAACCAGGTCCAGCAACGGCCATTAGAGAAATCACGGAAGAGATGTGGAAAGTTCCTGAGGTGATTAGGGTTGAGAGTCTCTCCAACTATAACTATAGCTATGCCATTGACGATGACATTATTGTAGAGCCTTTCTTTCGTGAAGTAGGTGAAAACCTAACAGTTGAATATTTAAGAGAACGAAAAAAAATAGCATTGGGCCACAAGGTGATGCCAAACTATTTGGTAAGTGAAGATGGAAAGGCGGCAATGATTTTTGCGAGACTTGTTCCAACTCTTGATGATTCTCCCGACTACGAAGTCATTGTAGGGAAAGCAAAAGAGCTAGTTGATCGTTATAATGATCGTGATGATATTGAGCTTCATGTTATTGGAGAAGCTGCGGTTAATGATGCTTTCAGAAGTGTGGCGAATGCAGATGCGGCGATATTTTTACCATCGCTCTTTGGGCTCATTATTCTCTTCTTACTTTTTACCTTTCGCTCCTTCGTGGCCATGCTCTTCCCCTTGGGGGTTACAATTATTTCCTTGGTAACGACCTTTGGTACCGCCTTTTACATGGGTCATACCTATAATAATATTCTCTCTATTTTACCGGCCATATTAATTGCTATCTCTATTGCCGATAGTGTTCACATCCTCGTTACCTACTTTAATTTTCGCGGTGGGGGAATGGAGCAAAAGGAAGCCGCTTACTATGCCCTTCATAAGAACTTGATTCCTACATTCTTGACTTCGGTCTCTACCATGATTGGTTTCTTTAGTTTGACGATGACAGAGCTCGTTCCAGTTCGTCAGTTGGGGATTCTTGCTGGAATAGGTTGTTTCTATGCTTGGCTTACAACGATCTTTTTCATGTGCCCAATGCTCTTTTGGATACCTTTTAAAGTTCCAAAGCATTTCAAGTCCTTAACCGGTAAAAGTGAAGATGGTGTCCACCCCAAGGCCATGCAACTTGTAGAGTTAATAGATCGTCATAAGGGGAAATTGCTGGTGATGATGGCCTTTCTTGCCGTGGTCTCTCTAGGGTTGGCCACAAAGATCAACATTAATTCCAACCCCTATGAATACTTTAACGCACGCCAAGACATTCGCAAGGCAAATGATTTTGTAAAAGAAGTCTTTGGTGGCAACACAGGACCTGAGTTTGTTATAGATAGCGGAAAAGAAGAGGGAATTAAAGATCCTGTATTCTTAAGAAAGGTCGAGGCTTTTAAAAATAAAGTTGATGCTCTTCCTTATGTAAATAAGACTGTCGATATTATTGATATTGTAAAAGATATGAATAAGAATCTCTATGGTGGAAAGGAGAGTGAATACCGTTTACCTGATACTCAGGAACAGGTTGCTGAACAACTCTTTCTCTATTCCATGAGCCTCCCACAAGGCATGGATCTTAATAATCGCATGACTCTTAAAAAAGATAAGATGCGCATGTCTGTTCTTTGGTCAATCAACGATACGCGCGGCTGGCTCAAGCATATTGATGAACTTGAAGAAATGGGCCGGGATATGGGTCTGAATATTAAGGCCACGGGGAAGTTCTATCTCTTTCAACGGATGATGGACTATGTCGTGCTCACTTTTGCAAAGTCGATGACGATGGCGATGCTCTTAGTGGCCTTCTTAATGATTCTCATTTTTAAAAGTATAAAAATAGGGCTTATCTCTTTGATACCAAATGTTCTCCCTCTTATTTTAGGTGGGGCGATTATGGTGATTGCCAATGTTGATCTTAATATTGGTTCGGCCCTCGTGTTTAGCGTCTGCTTGGGGATTGCGGTAGATGACACCATTCACTTTCTCAGTAACTACTATCGCTTGAAAAAAGAAGGCTTACCTGAAAAAGAGATCATGGGTACGATCTTTACTTATACAGGCTCCGCACTTGTCGTAACAACGGTTATCCTCTCAAGTGGTTTTGGTATTTATTATTTTGGTGATTTTGTTCCAAATGAAAACTTTGGCATGCTGTGCGCTTTTGTCTTAACAGGTGCACTGCTCATCGATATGTTTTTCTTACCAGCGCTATTAATGTGGCTTGATGAAAGGCGATTAAAGGGTCTTTAAAAAGGCCGGGGAGTGTTCTACCTTGAACGCCTAAAATTCCCGGCGTTATTTTCCCGAGAGAATGGTCCTAAGCGGCCCAAACTTCCTTGGTCCATGTTGATTTTGTATCTTCTACCCAATTCTTTTCACGCAGTTTTGAGTGAACAAACTTTTCTAATTCTTCTGGAGTTGCAACATCAAGCCACAGGGTCATATCCCAGTCACCCATAGTTGACCATGCACCCTTTACTTCGCTCCACTCTTTAAGCCACTCCCAGTTTTCGCTAGTTGGGGCTTCTTTATTCCACTTTACTTGTACTTGGGCGGTCCATTTTCCTGACATGCTTTCTCCTGTGCAAATTTGTTCCAAAAGCCACATCGGCACTATCTCTCTAGGCCTTCGAGGATAAATAAAATTGGTGATTATTCGGAAAGATATGCAGTGCGCAATTGGCTTTTCACTTGCCTAAAGGGCTCAAGTTTCTTATTTTAACCATTCTCTTTTTTTATAAGGGCCCTTAGCTCAGCTGGGAGAGCGCCTCGCTGGCAGTGAGGAGGTCAGCGGTTCGATCCCGCTAGGGTCCACCAAATTTCTCACTAACATTTTCAAATTTTTTTCTTAAGGCCAAAGCTTAAAGCTAACCACATAATTTTATTAACAACATAGTATCAACTACTTGTGTTTGTTGCTTCTTCTAAAAATCTCTCAACATCTCTTAAAGTCTTTTTCGTTGGCTAACTTTGGCTAAAATTTTGGCTAACGTGGTTGTAGCACTTTTTTAGGTTGTAGATTTTGGTTGTAAAAACATGGTTAACCTATTGGATTCGTAAAGGAGCGGTACGCTGGCACTAATGCCAGTTAACATGGAGAAATCAATGAGTAAGACTGCTAAAGAAATTCAAAACAATGCAAACTGTAAAGCCTTAAGAAGAGCTAGAGAACTTAAGAAGCTAAGTAGAAAAGAGTTGGCTTCACGCCTTAAAATATCCGTAAGCGCAGTGGAAAAATACGAGAAGGGTGTAGACTTTCTATCTGAAGCAAGGCTTGAAAAAATCATTAAGGCCCTAGAAATATCAAAAGAACAATTCATCAGAGTAAAGCGAGGCAAAGGATTAAACTCTCTTGCTTATAGAAAAAAGAGAGTTCTTAACAACAGTGACCGTAGGAGCTATCAAAAAAATATCTCTAAGGAGTGCTCAGTATTAAGGTCTATGAGAAAGCAAAAAGAGCTTTCACAGTATGCTGCTGGCCATCTCTGCGGCTATGCAAGAGCAGCCATAGGTCATATAGAAAATGGACGTATAGAACTCTCAAAAGAGCGTATAGAACATATTATTAGTTCCTATGGCTATCAGTATAAAGACTTTGAAGACAACATGAACAAGGAAGAGCTGAGAGATCAAGTTATAGACTCTTGCTTTAGAAAGATTAAACAACTTGATGATACCAAGCTAGTGATCGTAAAAAACCTTTTAGGGAGTCTTTAATATGAAAGAGTTCATCATGCTTATGATAATTATGAGGCTAAAGAGTTATTTTAAAGCTTACTTAGTATATGTCGGGTTTATTCTTATTCTAAGGTTTACTGCCAAGGTCATTCTATATCTTTGAAGGAGAGAGCTTAAATCGCTCTCTCCACCAAGCTCTTTAGTTTGATTCCCTAATCCATAAGTCTGGGATAATTCTTTCAAAAGTCTCGGCATCAAAAATTGTCCTACCCAGCCACTTATTTCCATTGGAAGACCAAGAGTATAATGCTTCGTAGTAACATGTTTCAACACCATAGAAATCCATTTTCCCTATTTGAATTCCTATAGTGTCAATCGTCGTTCCAATAGTACTATTGATAGCTAATTGAACTTCTAATTCTTTTCCCCATTCACATGAAAAAGCTGAAAAGGTGAAAAAGAATGTTAAAAGAAAAATAACTTTAAATCTTTTCATTTTCCCCCCTATTAATGTATTCGATAAACTGGTTGAAATTCATTATTTTTTGACCAAGAAGCAAAAGAGTATCCTTCATTTAGGAGTTCTACTGACCAATCAATTGTATTACCAAGTAATGGTTCTACAGCAACACCAATCGCTGGACAGTAACCACTAACAACAGAGAGGATACTGCTGCCTATTCCTGAAACGGTAAGTTTTTTTCGACTAACAATTTTGTGTCCATCATGGCATACAATGTCAAACTTAACCTCTTCACAGTAATCAGTACCTCCAGATATTAAGTCCTCACAAGCTTTATAGTTAAACTTTACAAGCACCTCGCTCTGAGGCAGTGAATTTATAAATATTGGCTCACGAAACTTCTCTTTCTCCCAAACAAAGCTATTGATAAAAGGTTGCAAATTTTCATCTACGTCTGAAAACAAATATGCCGTCAGTCTCCTCGCTTCAGCAGATGTGTCTGCATCGCTAAACCTACGGCTTAAAGCGTATGTTATTTCATGCATATAAAAGATAGCTTTTTGTGTCTCAGTCATTTTTTCAAATAAAGTCCTAGAAATAGAGAGCTTATTTGATATTGAATAGAATCCAACCCCCATAAGCTTACAATCAAAAGGCATTAGAACAGGCTCATCAGTTCCTAAATCATTTACGTTACCAATAACAACACCGTGAGGTAAAAAGTTACGTATGCTTAATATATGATCTTTCATCATATTCAATTCTCTAAACAATGTAGGATAGTTTACAGTCTTTCTAATGGCACTTTCTAATTGCATTAAATGATTAGTGCTATGATTTACTAAATTAAGCCCATACAGTAACGAAGCTTCATAGCTATCAAGCATTTCTACAGACTTTATGACCTTGCCGTCATCTTCATAACAGACAATAGAAGCTCCACCACCACTAGAGATCCCCCCCTGTAAAAGACCCGTAGCCCATATATTAAATGTTAATGAAAATAACCCTGCTAAAAATAAGTACTTCACTTCAATCCTCCAATGATAAAGTATTGAACAAATTCTAAAAGAAAGTTTCCATCTAGAGTATTACTTTGTTATAAATAAATAACGGAAAACGTAATAAAAATATAATCATACTATGAACTTATTTGAGTCAAATGACTATAAAACATTTTTAAACCATAAACTTGCCTCAGAAGGCTTTAGTCGGGCTGAAATAGCTAAAGCGGCCGGTTGCCAAAGGCCCTATATTTCTCAAGTTTTAAATGGAAATCCACACATAACTCTCGATCAATCTCTGGCAATTGCGGAGTTTCTAGAGCTAAACAATGAAGAAACAGACTACTTCTTTCACCTCGTGGCCCTTGCTAGAGCTGGTACTAAAAGTGCAAAAATCTTTTATGAAAAAAAGATTAATGAAATTAAAGATAAAAGGAATAACTTGTCATCTAGGTTAAATATAAACAGGGAGGCCAACATAGACTTCCCTGAGTACTATTCAGATCATCGCTATGCTTTAATTCATATGGCACTAACAATTAGGGGTATAGATACAATAAAATCTCTCTCTTCTTTACTAAACTTACCAGAAAAAATTGTTACTCAGTACTTAATAGAACTTGAAAAAGTAGCTCTCGTAACGAAGAGTAAATCGAAATGGAGAACCACTCAAAAAACGATACATCTTCCAAATAATCATCACATGAATTTTCATAATCATCGAATGTGGAGGCAACAAGCCATTGACTTAGCACAAATTGATCAAGAAGATTCACTGAACTACTCTTCTCTTTGCACTCTTAGTAAGTCAGACTATTTTAAGATAAAAGAAATGGCTTTGCAGTTTATTGAATCATCAAGAGAAAAAATTAAAGTGTCGCGAGAAGAGCAGCTATGTGTTTTGAACATTGACCTGTGTAAGGTTGATAGCTCTGCAAAACTGTAAAGCTGACGGTTCAAATCTCAAAGTCTCCTCCATTTTTCTGACCCAAGATTGAACGATTCCAAAACATTTTTTATAAATTATTAATATCATTGAGATAAGGTTTCAATAACTTGCGAAGCTTTTACTTTTAGAAACTGTCTCAGACTGTCGCTTACTTTCTCCGATTGGCTACTTTTGTGCTACGTCTGTGCTACTCAAGCACATACTTAAATTTTAGTAGCACAAATGCCTTTTTGAGATTTTAAAATCGCCAGTAAGCCTATGACTAAAGCCTTTCCGAAGCTTTACGATTCGCTTTACAGCAGTAGTCTTTTGTCGTTTTACCATATTAATTTAGCCCTGTAAGGAGGGATTAATTATGAGTAAGCGGAACCAAATTGTAATAACTACGCCAGAGTCAAAAGCTCTCAAGGCCTTAAGAGAGAAAAGTGAGCTTTCATTGAGAAAGCTTGGTGAAAGGTTAAATGTATCATCGACTAGAGTTCATCAGTATGAACTAGGAAAGGAAAATATCACCGAGGCTTACATAAAAAGCTTCTTACAAGTGACGAATATTTCTGTTGAAGAGTAGAATAATCAATTGGGAAGCCCTAGTGAATTATATCTTCTTAGAAAGAAGTGTGCTGACAAGGTAAATGAAATTGAAGAGTCTAAACTGGAGCTTGTATATGGTCTACTTTCTAATTTTTAAATACCTAAGAACATATATTGCTTACATGGCCGTCATCATAACCTTGAGGCTATTAGCAAAGCTTACTTATCTATTTTAAAAAGTGTTTAACTTAGAAGGTCTAAGGGATCTTTGACTCCAAGGCCTTTTGCTATTTCACAAATCGTTTCTAAGGTCGGGTTGCCTGACTTTCCCTGTTCTATGTCGGCAATATACTTAAGGCTTAGATTACATTTATCTGCAAGGTCTAGCTGACGAAGCCCTTGCTCTTTTCTTATGCGAGCGACATTGGCCTTGAAGTTAGAGGCATATTTGCGTTGCTTTGTGTTTCTAACCTCATTTATTGGTGTACGAGCCATAAATTAATCTCTCTAAGTTGACCCTTAGTTTAAGGACGTATATAAACGTAGTCAGTGCGTACATGTACGCCCCGGCGGAGACTAATTTATGAAATCTTTAGATCATCTAACGCCAAGGTTAAGTACGTTTCAGAGCGTTTAGAGGGGCTTTCAAGTTCTTTGAAAGGCTTAGGGGCACTGTTTTATGGAAGGTCTACAGAGCCTATTTTTGAGGAAAGTGAGTTATTCGGCCTTGGACAGATTTTACAGAACTATTCTGAGCAAATTAGTCGCGTTGAAGACATATTACGTAGTGGCCATGACAGTCTAACAAAAGAAGAAATTGAGTCTAGTTATGAAGCCAAATGAAATAGATATGAAAAATGTCTTGAACCTTGAATTTTCAAAGGTATCGAAGTTAAGGCGTGAACTTAAAGACCTATACAGAGAAATCGAAAATGATGACTTTGGGAGCATAAGCTGTGAAACGATCAAGATGGCATACTATGGAGTTCGTCAGGGACAGTTTTTTAAGCTTTTTAGAGAGTCTTTTGAACTTTCTTTAGCCGTTGTTGCTAGTGATGTTGGCATTAGTATGGCCGAAGCTTTAGAGATTGAAAGCGGCGACTTTGTTCCCGATGAAGAAATTACAAAAAAATATGCTTCTATGATTGGAGCAATAGTAGAAATGAATCAGTTTCTAAACTATTTCGAATAAAGTGGATAAAGAAAAATATGAATTTAAACTAGCTAGTAAAGCCGATGAGTTTATCTAGCTTTCCTTTGGTCAGAGTATCATTTGAGAAGACTTTCAGCATTTCTCTCTCATTAGGGGGAAAAGTAATATTTCCCTTTAGGCTTTTGATAAAACTATTAAGAGTTCTAATATGGTGGTCACAATCAGAATTTGCTGAATGATTTTTTGAAAGTCTAAAGTGAAGAACTTTTATACCGTTTATATCATAATAAATGAGGTCTTTAAACCAGACCTCATTTATTATGTTGAACTTATTAAAATACGCCTTTAGTACTTCGTGAACTGCTAGAACAAATTCAGCTTTATTGTATTCTTCCTTTTTGTATGTGTAACTCAGTAGTAGAGGATGGTTTGCAACCGTTTCTTGTATGAACATAACTTTTCTTGTTGAAAACTCATTAAGCCAGCTAGTGTGATCTTCATTAATGATTTTTAAAAGGTCATTATCAAACTTAATAAAGTAAGACCTATTTACTTCATATGTAGAGAATATTTCTATCCATGGTTTCCCCATTTTTGAGATATTTTCAATGTATAACTGCCTTTCATTGGTGTCAGAGTATCCTAATAAGAAAATCGTTTTTGCTCTAGATTTATTAAAAAGTCTAATGAAGATCCAAATCTCTTTAAATGATAATGATGATCTTTCAAGATCATCAATAATGATACGCCTCTGCTCAATACATGGAAAGTAAGGGGCATGCTTTCCAAGAGATAGCTCGAAAATAAACTTACTAATAGTCTGTCGAGTAAAGTAAGCAATAGCGAATGGAAGAAAAAAGAAAATTGGAACAGCTAGGAAGTTGAGAGGTTCATATGTAGAGACAAGATAACCGAAACCGGAAGAGAGTAATAGTATCAAGATAAAAAATAAAAAGTCTAATCCTTTAATCGATGTGTTGGTGTACGCATCATCCAGTGAGGTAGAGTCTTGTAGATTTATAAATTCATATTTTGGTAGTTTAGAGTTTTGAATAAAAACTTTTTTAATATTAAGTGACTTACCAGAGCCATACTCCCCAATAATAAAAAATATATTTGTATTGGAGTTAATAAGGAACTCTATTTTTTCTCTAAGCTTTACTAGGTCACTTGTATCGAGAAATTTTGGTAAGTTTCTAGCCACCACCAGAACCATCACCACCAAAACGACCATTCATGTCAATAATGATCTGGCCAAGATCAATATCTACTGGATTCTTAAAACCATTATTTCTATTTTGGTCAAAGTAGTCTTTTAAAGGTGGTATAGTGCCAAAGCCACTGTTGGCAGGAACAACAAAAGTAGGTTTTTTGTTATTCTGTAATGCCCAACCCGTGATTTCT